>JAAVIF010000025.1 GCA_014799365.1 Oscillospiraceae bacterium | reverse complement strand
GCGTGGCGATTTCAAGGAAAAAAGCGGAGAAATATGGTAATATTTCGAGCATTTTTGACGCAGAAAGCGTCCGCAATTAGTAGAAATTGTGCAAATTGCGACTTTTCAGATAGCCCCTAGTGTTTCGGGTGCAGCCCTTTTTAAACTATGGATTTTATCCACAGTATAAAAAGGGCTTGATATAAGGAGCGTAAACAAATGTCGGATTATATTTTAACCTTACTTTCCGATTTAACGGGAAACCGCACGGCAGGATCGGTAATCATTTCGGTGGTTTTTCTTATAGTCGGCTTCTGGGGACTTATTAAGGGCGCGGATATATTTGTGGACAGCGCGTCGCAGATCGCCGCAAAGCTTAAAGTGCCGCTGATAGTGATAGGGCTTACGGTTGTGGCTTTCGGTACAAGCGCGCCCGAAGCGGCAATAAGCATAACCTCCGCCTTTCAGAACAACGCGGGGATAGCGGTGGGAAACGTTATAGGCAGCAATATAATGAATATACTGCTTATTTTGGGTATATCCGCCTTGATAAGCAGACTGCCCGTTAAAAAGACGACCTTTCGCTACGAAATTCCCTTTGTGGTGCTGATAACCGTTGTAATGCTCGTGCTTGGCATGATAGGGAACAGCTTGGATCGAATGGACGGTTTGATTTTTATTTTGCTGTTTGCGGTGTTTATGGCATATTTGATTAAGCTGTCAAAATCGGGCGACAATTCGCTTGCCGAGGACGTTCCCGAGATAGACGAAAACGCTTCCGTGCTTAAGATGATACTTTTGGTGATTTTGGGAATCGCAATGATAGTATTGGGAAGCGACTTTACGGTAAGCGGCGCGACAAAGATCGCGGAGGTCATAGGGCTTGACGACCGTGTAATAGGGCTTACGGTGGTGGCCTTCGGTACCTCGCTTCCCGAGCTTGTTACCAGTATTCAGGCGGCAAGGAAAAATAAGGTGGATATTGCCATAGGAAATATTATCGGAAGCAATATTTTCAATATACTGTTTGTAGTGGGCATTTCCTCGCTTGTTTCTCCCTCTCCCATTGCTTTTGCGGATTCATTTATAGTAGATTCCATAGTCGCTGTCGCGGCTGCCGCGCTTTTATGGCTGCTTGTGCTTAAAAACAAGCGGATTTCACGGCTTGGAGGAGTGATAATGCTGGCTTGCTATGCCGGATATTTTACCTATTTGTTTTTGTAAATTAAAGGGTGCCGTATACAAATTTTAAAGCGCAAAATAAGGTTTGCAATACCCTATGAAGGGCTTCCCGACTTTCCGCAACGAACCGTTGCGGAAAATTTTTTTGAAAAATGCAAAAATTTCCTGCAAGAATTGGTAGATTTTTTAAACCGCATGCGGTAAAATACAAATAAGCTTAAAATACAATATTTTTGAGCTTACCATATTGCTTCTTTTTTATCAATATGCACTCGCCAAATTTAAAAGCTGTCTTAAGATAAAGATATTTTTCTTAAGACAGCAAGCTTTGGCGGTAAGCCGTAAATTTTAAGAGCCGTATTTTCATAAGGACTATTTTTCACACTCTTGCAATGAACCGTTGCAAAAAAATATAAAAAAATAAAAAATTCCTGCGTGCAACGGTAGATTTTTACCGTAAAAAGAATTATAATATACTTAGGCAAAATTTAACACCGTAATACATTTTATATCACAATAACGGTCGGAAAGGAGAAAAATCATGACCTTCGGTGAAAGAATACAGTTTTTAAGAAAGCAAAAAAGAATGTCCCAGGAGGAATTGGGCGAAAAATTGGAGGTGACGCGTCAGACCATTTCAAAATGGGAGCTTGACCAGTCCACTCCCGATCTGGACTACATCATAAGCATAAGCGAGTTTTTTGATGTAACTACCGACTACCTTATAAAGGGCGGCAGAGACGAAAACAGCACTTTAAGAGGACAAGGCACCGTTATTCCCACTCCGCAGCTTCAGTACTGCGAGGACGATTCCGAGTGTAAGTACGAGCAGCCGCGGTACTCTTCTCCCGCGGCGGTTTCCGTTTCTTCGGATTATTTCGTTATTAAGCTGAATATAAAGGCTATTTTAAAGAATCTGCTTGCTGTGGTACTTATGATAACCGGCATTTTCAATGCGTTTGTTGTTGGGTCGATGTTTTTTCAGCATTATATCAGCGATTTTGAAAGAATAATTTTAGTGGTTTTGTTCTTGGTGTCGGTGGGATTATTCGTTACGGGTTTATCCTTCTTTGCAAACGCGCTGTTAAGATATCATCTGGCACTCAGGAAGCTTTATGTTAAAGTCGGAGTGTTTACAAGTGATTTTGTTAAGGCGTTCAGAGCGGTTAAGCTTGAAAGAAGAAGATCGGTTCAGGCTCAGATGCGCGAGGATACAGATACATATGCCGAAATTTCCGAGGAGATCGGCGGTGAAGCTTCACCTGCGGCGGTACCCAATGCCGTATCAAATGGGAATATGGCTTCAAAGAAGCTTTGCGGCGTACTTTTAACTGTTCTGTCGGTTATAGGCGGATATATCGATATTATGAACATCAGTCATTTTTATGATGTGTCATCTTCAAGAAACCCGTTTGTACTGATGTTCGAGCTGCTTTTACTTTTGCTTGTTTTAATTCTGTTTTGCACAGGGATTGGATTGATCTCAAATAAGAGGATAAAGATCGTCAGAGCAGAGGAGATCTCCGCCGCCGAGAAAACGGCTGACAGCGGTTTTTTAAGAGGACAAGCTTTGAATAACGAAGCATTGGAGCAGCGTCAAAAGGAAAAAGCTTTAAAGATCATGGAAAAGGCGGAAATAAAGGCTGCCGAGATAAAAGAAATATACAGGCTTAAGGCGGAGGCGTTTGCTCCCGACAATGAGGCTATGGCGGAGCAGATCATCGCAAAGGGCGAAGCAAAGGCGGCAAGGGTAATGGAAAAAGCGGAAAAGAAGATCAAACGCTGTGGAGCGGCAATATCTCAAAACAGCAGAAACAAGGAAAAGGGCGCGCATTTAAAGTAAAGGTAATAAAAAAATTTTTCAAATCTGCCAAGCAAAACTCCTTTTTTTGACACTTTATAAGCGAAAGGCAGGTTAGAACGGTGAAGCACGGTATTATTGAAGACTATATCGAAAAGGTTTACGGATATGCCGTTAAACGTACATACTCCCGCGAGGAAGCGGACGAGCTGGCGCAGGAGATATTGTTTACGGCGGTTCGGGAGCAGCCTAAGCTCAGAGACGAAAGCAAATTCGAGCCGTGGCTTTGGGGTATAGCAAAAAATGTGACAAAGACTTTCAGGCGTGATCAAGGAAAACAGCGCGCGATGTATTCCTATGACATACCCGAAAATTTGTTTTATGAGGACAGGTATTTCGACGACAGCGAGGAAATATACGATTCTCTCAGGACGGAAATCGCAATGCTTTCCGCCAAATACCGTGATATAATCGTTCTTTACTACTACGACGGCCTTTCGACTAAAGAGGTCTCCGAAAAGCTGAAAATTCCCGAAGGCACTGTCAGGTGGCGGCTTACGGAGGCACGGAAAAAATTGAAAAAGGAGTGTGCCGAAATGCAAGAAACTGCTTTACGACCCGTTAAAATCGGAATCGGATTCTACGGGAACGGAAACTACGACGGTAAAACCAGACCTTATCCCAACGTGTATATCAACGACGCTTTATCTCAAAATATATTGTATTATTGCTATGAACAGTCCTGCGGCGTTGAGGAATTGGCGAAAGCGTGCGGTGTTCCCGCGTATTATGTAGAGGATCGGGTTGAAAATTTATTAAAGCGCGGGGCGGTTATAGAGGCTTCCAAAGGGAAATACCGAACGAATTTTGTGATTTGGTCGGACAAATACGGAATATACTGCGAAGAGAACGCCGAAAAAGCACTGTTGCCGATCATGGAGGAGCTTCTGAATGCGCTTAAGGGAATAGCTGAGGAAGCGGCAAATATCGGTTTCTATAAAGCCGAAAAAAGCGAGGCGGATTTGTTTTATCTTTACGGCGCAATGGCGTTTTCCTACGCAAGCGAGCATTACTGTAATTTACCTTACCCCTTTATTGAGAAAAATTATGACGGCAATGAATGGCGTTATATCGGAAATATGGAAACGGGAAATCACCGAAGAATAATGATCGGGACACAGACCAACCTCAATATGGGCAGCCGCGGAGGGTGCAGGTATACCGCATACGACAGGATCAGCGGTATTTGCAGGCGTCAGATGATGTACGATTATCAGATCAACGTATGCGAGGATATTTTGTGCGGCGGTTCCACAGAGGATATAGATTCCGCTGCGTACGCTATTCAGGACGGATTTATAATTAAAAAAGAGGACGGCGGCTTTTTTGTAACGGTTCCTTTTTTTACCGCGGAACAAAAAAAGGAATTTGACAGCATATCCGACAAATATCTTGCGCCTCTTATGCCGCGGTATTCCGAAATAGCAAACGATTTTATTTCGGGTTATAAAAAGCTGTTTCCCAAACACCTGACAGATGACGCCGACCGTATGTGTCAAAATATGTTCATGGGATTATACGCGGTAATTATCGAATATGCGCAAAGAACCGAAGCGATCAAAATGCCTTCACCCAACTGCTATTGCGATGTTATAACTCAATTTAAAAATACTTGATTTCAAAAGAGGAAAAACGATAAACCGATATTAGTATAAAACCCGTTATAATCGAAATCAACATCGATTATAACGGGTTTTTGTTTTTTATAAAACTGTTTTTCTATGTCCTAAGCACCGGGTTTATTTTTTTATTCATTTAAATTTTTGAATATCCGAAAGCGTTAATCAGCGCGTCCACCTTCTGCTTTTCCTTGCACATAGGACAGTCGGCGGGAGAATGGCTGGCGTAGCCGGGAACGTCGTCGGGGGTAAAAATGGAATTTACCTTGATTCCCGCTACCTCTTTTATAGCACTGAACAAAGCCGCAACGCCTACCAGCTCGCCGCTGTAATACTTAAGACAGCTCATACATCTTTCTATGGTCCAGCCTGTGGAGGCACTGGATATAAGCAGAAGAACGCGCTTGCCCCAGATCATGGGCTGAGTATCGTCGCGGAAGATCATCTGGTTGTTGCTGTCCAGCTCGGGAGTGATAACGCAGATGTCCGCGTCATAATTTATGGAGTGATTTGAGCCGCTGCTTAAGGCTTCCGCAAGGAACGCGCCTATCATCTGAGTGCCCTCAAGGCAGACTATGGTGTCGATAGGCATAGTGCCGTACATATTTGCCAGCTCTTCCGCGGTCTGCTTCGCGTTTTTCAGCTTGCGCTTCATTTGGTTAAGGTCGATATAATAGTTAACGTGGGAATGGTTGGTGGCAAAATGTCCCGGAATAACTCCGATTTTTATTCTCTTGTTTTTTGCGTAGGTAATTTCCTTGGTGCGTCTTTCCATGATTTTTCCCCTTTCAGAGTAATCGATTTTGTCGCTATAAATATAATATCACATTGAACTAAAAAAATCAATTACAGTCATGCAATTTTATTTAATTTTTACAAAATATTTTGTCTTGTTTTCACATAAATATTGATACTTTTTTATTATTTTCGCAGATGTTTGTTAAAAGTTACCAAAAACGGGACTGTTTATTTTATGCTTAATATGGAAAAAATACAAAAATAGACTGGATTTTTTCATTAAGTTATAGTATAATTATATCAACGTATTTAAAAATAAAAAATTATTCTTTAAATGCAAAATTTATTTCCGGAGGTTAGCGAATGAAACCATACAAATGTAAAAATATCAGGAACATTGCATTGGCAGGGCACGGCGGAAGCGGCAAAACCTCTCTCGCCGAAAGTTTAATGTATGTAAGCGGCGGACTTGACAGAATGGGCAAGGTAGCTGACGGAAGCACCGTATGCGACTTCGATCCCGATGAGATCAAGCGCAAGATCTCCCTTAATGCCGCTTTGGCATATGCGGAATGGAAAGACGTAAAGATCAACATTATCGATACACCGGGTCAGTTTGACTTCGCGGGTGAAATGCTGGAGGGAATAAGAGCCGCGGAAAGCGTAATTATTACTCTGCCCGCAAAGGACGGCGTTCAGGTGGGAACCATAAAGGCTTTCAACGAAGCTAAAAACGCAAAAAAGGCAACCATGTTCGTTGTAACCAGAATGGAAGAGGAAAACTCCAATTTCTACCGCTGTCTTGAAGAGATGAAAACCAATTTCGGCCCCACAATTTGTCCCATTGTTGTTCCTTTTGATAAATACGGCAAGGTTGAAAGCTACATAAACCTTCTGGAAATGAAGGCTTATGAGTATACCGAGGGCGGCAAGCGCAAGGAAGTTGAAATGCCCGCATCCGAAAACCGTCTTAAGGGCTTAAGAGCCGCAATGGCGGAAGCTATCGCCGAAACCGACGAAGACCTGATGATGAGATACTTTGAAAACGAGGGCGAGGACTTTACCTTTGCCGAGATCGTTAAGGGTATTCACGACGGTATAGATCAGGGCGTTATTACTCCCGTAGTGTGCTGCTCGGGTGATACTTTGGCGTCGGTGGACATGCTGCTCGATACCATAGTATACATGCTTCCCAGCGCGGACGAGCGTCCCGGCGAGCCTAAGAAAGAGGAATATATCAAGTACGACGAGGAAAAGCCTCTTTCCGCTTTCGTATTCAAAACGGTTGCCGATCCTTTCGTTGGCAAGATGAGCTTTATAAAGATAGTGCAGGGTAAATTGAACACAGGCTCCGCCATTGTAAACGCGACCACGGGCGAAGCAGAAAAGCCCGGAAAGATATTGGTCATCAAGGGCAAAAAGCAGGAGGAGCTTGCCGAGGCGTACGCGGGCGACATTGTTGTTGCCACCAAGCTGAACGCCAACACAAACGACACTCTTTGCGATCCCTCGAACGTTGGTCAGTATGTTCCCATTTTATTCCCTCAGCCCTGCTTCTTTAAGGGTATCGCCGCCGTTAACAAGGGCGACGAGGGCAAATTGGGCACTGCTTTAAGACGTTTGCTCGAAGAGGATTTGACATTGTCCTACAACCACAATCATGAAACTCACCAGCGCATTATCGGCGGTATGGGCGAGCAGCATATAGAAGTTTCGGTGCAAAAGCTTAAGGCAAAATTCGGCGTTGACGTTGAGCTGTCACAGCCCATTATAGCTTACCGTGAAACTATCCGCAAAAAGGTCAGCGTTGAGGGTAAGCACAAGAAGCAGTCGGGCGGTCACGGTCAGTACGGTCACGTTAAAATGGAATTTGAGCCGGGCGAGACAGACGAGCTTGTATTTGCAGAAAGAGTTGTAGGCGGAAGCGTTCCCAAGAACTACTTCCCCGCAGTTGAAAAGGGCTTGCAGGAAAGCATCGCTCACGGCGTGCTTGCGGGTTATCCCGTTGTACGCTTGAAGGCTACCTTGTTTGACGGCTCTTATCACCCCGTGGACAGCTCCGAGCAGGCGTTTAAAATGGCGGCTCACTTGGCGTACAAGGCTGGCTTGCAGCAGGCTTCACCCTGCTTGCTTGAGCCTATCATGAGCCTTTCCATAATGGTTCCCGACGATAACACCGGCGACATTATGGGCGTTATCAACAAGCGCAGAGGCGCAGTTCTCGGTATGAACCCCGTAGGCAGCGGCATTACTGAAATTTCCGCTGAGCTTCCCATGGCTGAAACGGGCGACTTTGCCACTGTTGTAAGACAGATGACAAGAGGTATGGGCGGCTTTACCATGGAATTTGCAAGATACGAGCAGCTTCCCTCCAACCTGGAGGCGGATGTTATCGCAAATGCTCCTAAGTTCAGTGAGTATGAGGGATAATTGAGATATTGAGTTAAAATTAAAAATAATTTATCCCCCGCCTGATGTGAAAAGGCGGGGGATATTTATAGCAAACGACAAAAATATTTGGCGTTTGCTATTTGCCGATCCGCATGGAGTGAGCGAAGCGAACGGATATGCGGGGCAATTTAAATAAGTTATTATAGTGATTTAAAAAGGGGAATAATACTAATATCGGTTAAAAAGTGGATAAAAAGGCTTTTTAAACCGATATTAGTGATTAGGGTGTAACTCTGTTTTGACAGTAGACTCTGTTCTGTTTTGTCTACTGTCAAAACAGAGATTAGTATAAAATCAAGAGTACAGATAAAATGTTTTTTCAATAAACCTTGCCACTCCGTCATTTTCATTGCTGTCCGTTATATAATCGGCAATTTCCTTTACCTCGTTTATGGCGTTTTCCACCGCTACTCCGATACCGCAGGCTTTAAGCATTTCGATATCAACAAAATCATCTCCGAAGGCGGCTATATCTTCAAGAGAGATATTTAATTTTTCGGCAGTGATTTTAACGGCGTTTACTTTGGTGGCGGCGGACTTGGTGTACTTGTACCAATCTCCGTCGGAAAACCTTGCGCAGTCACAGTCATTCACGCTTTCCGCAATGGTTTTTGCTATGCTTTTATTATCGGTTTGAACGCATATTTTAAGTGATTCTTCGCAAAAGTCCGAATAATCGGTATAAATCACCTCTCCCCAATCGGGCGAAAGAATATGCGGGTCCTGTTTATAGTTCCAATAGTGCTTGTCGGCGGTATCTACTGTTATCTCACAGACACCGTTTGTCAGCGCAAGAGCTTTCCCGATTATTTCGGCCGTTTCCTCACGGGAAAAGAAACAGCCGTAAATAATATCCTTTCCCTTTTTTATAAGCGCGCCGCCGCTTGATATTAAAATATCGGGGTTCAATGAGCTTATGTACTGCTCGGCGTTGGTGTGACCTCTGGCGGTGGCGACCGCTGTCAATATCCCTTGCTCTCTGCATTTTTTAAAAACGCTTACGGAGTATTCGGAAACGGTTTTGTCGTTATGAAGCAGTGTACCGTCAAGGTCGGTTATTATCAGCTTTGGCTTTTTCATTTGCGGCTCGTTTTCTCCTTTTTGAATATGATTGTTTGTTACATTAACTAATTTACTTGTTAAAAGCAAATTTTATTGACAAGTCCCTAAAAAAGTATATAATAAACCTTGGAGTGCCAAGACGGCGGACGGTTAGCTCCCTGAAGAAGGGAGGTGATGCTGTAAATGTGTACATATGTGACCTTTGAAAGCCTGTTTGTGTTTACGCAGACTATGTTTTCATTGATAACAGTGATCGCAAGCATCATAACTCTTGTTATCGAGATCGTTAAGCTTTGCAGCAACGGTAAAGATACAAAAAAGAGAAAAAAATAACCGCCCACTCACCAAGGTTGCGGTTATTTTTTACGTAAACTAAGGGGAGCAGCCGTTCGTCGGCACTCTCTTTATTTATATTATACGAACTTTTTATCTGTTTGTCAATAGTTACGCGATAACAAAAACAATATTTCTCCACGTTTTGAGCTATGAGCCGACTGCTGCTGTCCGAACTTCATTTGCGCCAAATTTAGCGGGTCAATCTTCCCAAAACACTTTGCCGTCTTTGATCATTTCAAGTATTTGCAGCCACTCTTCCGCAGTGAATTTACGTTCATCATCATGGCCGACCGAAAGCAGCGTGGTGCTTGCTGTACCGACAGGCGTACCCCGATTCTCCTGTTCTTTTCCGATACTGCTGCTAAGCGAGCCGTCAATATTCGCATATTTCTCCGCGGCCTCGATCGCCCCACCGTAGATAACAGCGGTTTCATCAGAAGGGATATTGTTATTGGAGCTTTGATTGCCGCCCTGTATTTCCGGTATCAAAGGAGGTTCAACGGGAAGAATATTTTCCTTCGGCGGCTCTTCAATGTGAAAATCATCAAATGATATTTTGCCGTCCTCTCTGTGCCAATTGATATTTATGATGTCGCTTATAGTATCTCTTCTTATATATGAAGCCGAAGAATGTGTTGCCATTCCCGAGGTTCCAGCATATCCTATGACTTGATCCTTTGAGACCGTATCGCCCTCACTTACCGCAAACTCGCTTAAATGAGAATATACTATATAGGTACCATTTAAATTTTCCACGTATACGACGCGTCCCAAGCCCGCGTTCCAATCTGCGTAAACCACTGTTCCGTCCTCAAGGGCGTATACCTCGTCACCCGTTGCCGCTTGAATATAGGTCCTTACAAATGAATCGCCCGCTTCCAGATATGTGCCTATGTCCAAGGAATAGTGTGTAACCGATATGCGGTCGTTGGAGTCTTTAAAATCATAGGCTTTTAAAAGTGCCAAAATAATGTCGGTATCCTTAGGCGTCAAAGGCAGGCTGAATTCGTAATCGTCAAGAGGAGCGTGGACGTTTTCCACAAATTTCATATATTGGTATGGTTCATCACCGTCTATGGGTACCAATTCCCCTTGTGTTTCCGCTGTCGGCAGGGTCTCCGTCTGAGGGACGGCCGGGTCTTCTTCCGTAGAAAGCACCGGCATTTCTTCGCTTGTATATGCCGATGTATCGCTGCTTTCGGAGGTTTCGGGATCAGCCGTCGTTCCGATACTTTCACGCACTTCGTCTGTGCCGCTTTCGTTTTCATCGGCGGTTTTTTCGGGTTCAAGCACGCCGGAAGCTGCGGGTGCTTCCGATTGCGTTTCCGTTGTTGTTTCCTCAGTGAAATGAAAATTATTTTCGGGTTCAGAGGAAAGTCCGTTTTTATCCCATATCCCGCTTTGCCATACTCCCAAGGCCAATACTGTCACAAGACAGCAGCAGGCGGAGGGTACGGCTATCCGCAGCTTTATATTTCTCTTTATTTTTCTTGCGTTTTTCTCGTTAACGGCCCCCAAAACCTCGTTGGCCATTTTATCATAGCTCTTCATCATAAATAAAATCCTCCTTTTCAAGCACTGCTTTAAGGGATTGCCTTGCCCTGTATGCAAGCGTTTCAATACCGTGGACGTTTTTTTTCATAATGCGGGCGGCCTCTTTGTTGCTGAAGCCCTCGAAGTAGATCAGATAAAGAACCTGTCTGTACTCGTTTTTAAGCTTCGAAAGTGCTTTATGTACCGCGATTTTTCTTTCTTCTTTTATATATAGTGTTTCCAGTTCCTCCGTATCCGCCAGGCTCTCGGTTATTTCCTCGTCGGACAGGGTCTTCCCCTTTGGGTTGCGTCTTAACCAGTCGATAGCCTTGTTTCGCCCTATCGTGTAAAGCCACGTTTTAAAGGAGCCTTTGCCATTATCCCGCGGTCTGTGAGTAAAAAGCTTTATAAATGTNTCCTCCGCTATCTCCTCGGCGGTATGGATGTCGCTTACAAAGCTGTTTATATAAAAGATCAGACCGTCCTTGTAGTCTCTTATTATTTCGACGAGACCGTTTTCGTCACCGTCCAGAAAACGGCGGTAGCTACTTGCACCGTTATCCATGGAACGCTCCTTTCCGAAAGGCATTTGGTTTATTTTGCCTTTCATTTGTTACACGCAAAAATATAAAAAACCTCACAGTATACATAAATATTTGTGCAATTTAACTATTGCTATGTGTATTTTTTTATGGTATACTTTCTATGGNTTAGAGCGNAGNCTATAATTATAAAAATTTTATCGGAGGACAAAACTATGAATTACAATGAATTTAAAAATTTACCAAAATCAGCTTATGAAAAAATCGTACAAGAGACATTTGAAGAAATTAAAACGGGAGANCACTCGCATTTTTCGCTTCATTCTATTNTAGGACAGGACCGTGAGCTTTCCATTGGTGCAAGAATGACTTCAAGACCATTAAGCTGTGTTCAAAACGGCAAGAGTTATAGTGGAGAAGAAATTGCGGATATTTTCAAAAATTCCGTTAGTCGGTTCAAAAAGTCTTTTTATCCCTTGACAGGCGATTGGACAAAGATGAATGTGAAAAGACTCGTTTTATTTGTAAAAAGAAACAATTGCTATGTTCCCTACGTAAGCTTCAATATTAGTGAAAAATCACTTCAAACAACCCTTACATCGACACAGCAGAGCTGTGTAACCGATCCTGCTGTTTTTTCATTATTTACATTTAAGACAGTTTTGGAAATAACCGAGCCTGTTCTGACAAAGGATTTTCCTGAAACATTTTTAGGCGTAACAAGCGGGAAGGATATATATGAACGGGCATTCAAGGGGTCTTCACCCAANATTCTGATTTTGTAAAATTTTTTACGTNAACAAAACTATTGCAAAAAGTCGGAAAATATGTTATTATATATAGTGTGACATTAAAACCATACACACTTTCAAGTGATTTTCTTTACCGCCAATATAAGAACAAGCTNTTAGCGGTATGTTCAGCTTTGGAACAAATTCTCGATAAACGAAAGGAAAAGCAAATGAAGAATATAAAAAAGAAGGCTTTAAGTTTGCTTTTGGCAGGCTGCTTGATAATTACGGGCACAGGCTGTAACAGTGAGGATGCGGAAAACCCCGAAGAAACCGGCGAGGAACAGGATTATGTTACCGTTACCGACGAAAACGGCGNTCCCGTTACGGACGAGGAGGGAAGTATAGTCACTTCTCTTCTTTCCGAAGAACCGCAGGAGCTGGAGCTTAAGGTTGGATTTATTTACGCGGGTACGGCAGGCGGCGATTCGGCAAGCAAGATTTTTGAAGCGTCAAGAGCGGAAATAGAACGGTCTTTGGATAACGCTCATACCTGCTATGTGGAGAACGTGCTTGTTTCTCAGTTTGCGGACGCCACCGCCGCATTGGTAGANGCCGGCTGTAATGTAATAGTAAGCACCAGCAGCCGTTTTGCAAATGTTATATCCGAGGAAGCAAGTGCCAATCGCAGCGTTTATTTCATCAGCTTTGGCGGCGATGACGCAACCTCAAATCTCGGCTGCTTTCAGGGCGAAATGTACAAGGGCTCTTATGTTTGCGGCTTAGCGGCGGCATTCAACTCGGACAGCAATATTTTAGGCGTTGTTGCCGATCACTCGGTNATGTCGGTTTATAATATTGTAGACGGTTTTATACAGGGAACTAAGGAGCTTAANGATAAAACGCGTCATGATATACGCTTAAACTGGGCGTGGGGCTTCAGCGACGAGGAGAACAAGGCGGCGATCGACGATCTGGTCGCTCAGGGCTGCGACGTTATCTTTACCGCCACTTATTCCGAGTACGCCGTTTCCTACTGTGAGGAGATAGGCGTTAAGGTGATAGGATTGGCACCCAATTTGCCTGAGCTTGCTCCCACGCAATACCTGACCGGCTGTTATTACTACCTGTCCATATTCCTTATAGATCAGCTCCGCAACGTAAGGTACGCTATGGGAAAATCTCCTTCGGTTTATATGGGCGGNGTAAAGGAAAAGGCCGTTCGTCTGATCGATTTTAANGAAAACTGCCGCGAGGGTACAAAGGAGATTTGCGATGTGCTGTATCAGATGGCATTTGACGAAAGAACCCTNATTTTTACGGGTGAGGTCAAGGATACTAACGGAAACGTTAAAATAGAAAAGGGCGCGACTCTTAACTCGGAGCAGATAATCAATATCAATTGGCTGGCGGAAAACGTGTCGGTAGAACAGGATTTCGGTGCTGTTCAGCTTGATCCCGTTGAANGGAGCTTNGTGGTGCGTGAGTAGCNGTACATAACTAATATTGGTTTAAAAATCAAAATNATCTGTCACATGAAAANTGCGGCAGATTTTTTGTTTTTTTGAAACTTTTTCCGGCTTTCTTCCGTTATTATATATGAAAACGGTTTTCAAGAATACATAAAGGAGGAAATATTTGAAATAACATGGAAAAATCGATCGTTTCAAACCCGTCGCGTTTGTGCTTCAAAGCCGGCTCGGCACAAATGTTCCTCAATAGAAAGGAGGACGCCCAAATGCAGGAGGAAAATTTGATACATTCCTTGCAGCAGGGCGATACGGCGGCACTCGATAAATTTATCGGGAAGTACAACNGGTATGTGTCCTCTATTATCGGAAGAATAATAGGAGGCAGGGCAGCCGACTGTGAAGAGCTGACCGCCGATGTTTTCCTTACGGCTTGGAATAACCGTGATAAATTGCAGGCGGGCAAGATAAANTCTTATTTNGGTAAAATCGCCAGAAACAAGGCATTTGACCTATTAAGGCAGGACAAGGACGCNGTGCCCTTGGAGGACGATATACTTATTTTTGATTCAGCCGATATTCAAGAACAGACAGAACAAAAGGATGTCGGGCTGATGNTGAAGGAAGCCTTGGGACAGCTNGATAAAAAGCAGCGTGANCTGTTTGTGCGTCATTATTATTACGGACAGACGATAAAAGCGGCGGCGGAGGAAATGGGGATAAATCTTTCNACCGCNAAAACATGGCTTTACCGCGGTCAAACGCTTTTAAGGGAGCTTTTGGAGAAAAAAGGATTTGAATACTGANTTCTTTTAAGAAAGGNAAATAATATTATGAGCAGACAGCAAATAGAAATATCAAAACTTATGAACAGTTANATCGANGACGAATTNAACATTGAAGGCAAGGCCGCCGCAAACGTAAGGGCGGTAAAAAACAGGGTCATGGAGCAGGTCGGGTCTAAGAAGCACCTAAAGCTCGGTANNAAGNCAATTATGATAGCGGCAGCGGCNGCTGTTGCNGGAATAATGACGGCAGCCGTGCTTCCTTACGGAATCCTGCAAGGTCAAAGCGGTATGGTTCAGTTTGAGTTTTACGAAAAANAATCCGATATTAAGAATTTAGAGGTTTATTCGGAGGAAGAACCGTATACATTGGAAAACGGCAAGGTTTATTTTNCCGCCGACAGTCAGCATATTGATATAACAGATTATATCGAAANAGGCGAAAACTATTATTACCAGTACACNGACGAGGACAATCAAGGCGATAAATATATCCGTATTTTGGCGGTAGGCGGAGATATTGACGATTTNGCNTACGGTGAAATAGTGTGTCAGGATAAGCTTCACGGTCTGGCAGCGGCATATTTCATAGGAGGGAGCGAGCCTTATTGCTATTATAAGGACGGCGAGGTAATTATGGTGGACAGCGAGGAGAAAAGAGCCGAATGTACAAGCTANCCTTACCGCTGTATAAAGAGTCCATGTCTTTTGGAGTTTGAGTATCATNAAAATGTATGGGNGCGCGAAANTTTTGAGGGTAAAGACATTGATGTTTCCGAAGCTGACAGAACAAGGGTTTTTGAAAGCGAGCTTGGCCGCTGGATGTATCCCGAGGGCTGGAGCGGGGAAAGACCCGAATAATTGCCGTTAATCAATCTATAAAAAATCGGCGTTTCTGCCGCAGGTGAAAAAACACCTGCGGCAGAATGTTTTTTTATTTTCCGTCGGTTATTGCTTCGCATAACAGGCAATACTATTTTATACTAATATCCGTTTGGACAGTAGATAAAATCTACTGTCCAAATCCTTCGGCTTTGCCGAAGGACCGCCAAGGGCGGCGGATATGTACGTTCAATACAATATCTGAGGGAGCT
>JAAVIF010000024.1 GCA_014799365.1 Oscillospiraceae bacterium | reverse complement strand
GTCGAAACAAGCTCCGAAAAAGTGATGAATAACATCTGCAATTTTGAAATAAAGAAAGGTTAAGTGTTTGCGGAGCTTGTTCCGACACTCTCCCCCCTTAGGTTTCACCTTAAGAATCCTTTCCTTACCCCCCTCTATGCGTAGTGCTGGTTTTTTATTTTTTTGCTTCAGATAATATGTGCGTGAAATGTCACTTAGATAAGTTTGTTAATTGGCAAATGACGGTAATTTGCAATTATGTTGTGCTTTGTTTGTTTTTCATTTTCTGAGGTGCTTTTTTCTTTAGGCTATGCCTCTTTTTCTATTTTTTCCATTGAATTTTGGGGAAACATAAAGAAAATATCGGTATTATTTATTGAAAAAACTGCTTGNTTANAGGGCAGAGGACTGTAAAAAAATGAAAGNGGCGAAGCNGCCGCCTCGGGCTTTAACNTATTTCTTCATAAAACATACNCGTAAAAACNNNNTTTTCACNTGGTTTTGGTGGATTATATCTTTATTGNTTTTTTACATTNCNTTTAATATCAGAGCATAAATTCAACTNACAGTTGAATCAAATCAAAGAACGGTTTATGGTTTTTTTTNAAATTNTATGTTAGAATAAAAGCACAGTAAAAAACAGAAAGGANCTTATAAAATGGAAATCAAAATAAGCGAGNTCATAAGAAGCAAAAGACACGAAATGAATATCAGTCAGGAGAGTCTGGCGGAGGCGTTCGGGATCACGGTGCAGGCGGTGAGCAANTGGGAAACNGGTCTTTCATATCCCGACATAACGGTGATTCCNAAAATCGCGGAGTTTTTTAAAATANGTCTGAACGAGCTTTTTTTCGGGATCGCGGAGGAAAAAGCGGCCGTTGTGGATGAGCTGCCCGATGACGACAGGCTGAGNGTGGTTCAGTGCTTGGGCAGAAGGGTTTTAAAGAAAAAGGAGTACAAAAAGGACGATTCCTTTAAACTTGTTATCCCCGAAAACAATTCNGTGCTTNATTTTGAAATATGGGGCAGTGCGAATATCGAGGGGGATATTTCGGGTAACGCGGATATAGGCGGCGGCACAAACTGCGGAAATGTCGGCGGCTGTCTTAACGCGGGCGGCGGCGTAAACTGCGGTAACATTGACGGTTACGCAAACGCNGGCGGCGGAATCAACTGCGGCAATGTAAACGGAAACGCGGACGCGGGNGGCAGCGTAAACTGCGGAGATGTAACCGGAAGCGTTGACGCNGGCGGCAATATAAAGTGCGGTGTTATAGGCGGGAACGCAGACGCGGGAGGAGATATCGAGTGCGGCGATATAAAGGGCGACGCAAGCGCGGGAGAAAAGATCACCTGCAAGAGTATCGGCGGCGATGCCAAGTGCGATAAAATTATNATGAATAACCGTGAATAATAATAATATAAAAAATACCTTGCGTCTATCAAGTGTAATCTTCACTTGATAGATACAAGGTATTTTATTTGATAAACCATACTAATGGAGAACTTAACTGCCAAAACGGCGGGTCACCCTTTGTCCGGTCGGCGGTAACCCTTAACTTAAGCGCAAGTCTTACGCCTTAGTCGAATAATCATTGTCATACTTCTCCGGGTTTTTCTTCTGATCCGCCTTTATCTTATCGATAACGGTGCCTGAAGAATTAGCTATGGACTCTTCGCTAAGCTCCTTTTTGGTTTTTCCGTTCTCGTCNTTGTCGTCCTTGGTTCTNCCGAACTGCTTGTCAAGCACCTCTTGGTTGGATTTAAGATCGTCCTTGATCTTATCGATAACGGAGCGTGTGTCTTTATCGGTGTTCTCGTCGGAAAGAATAGTATCAATGCGGGAATTTAAGGATTTATTCAAAAGAGAGGTGCTTTCCGTAAGNTTGGCAAGTCTTGCTTCCTTGTCGGAAGTGTCGTTTCCTCTGATCTTGTCCAGACGAATCTCGGCGGCAAGAGTGCGGGCGTCGTTCTGAGCTATGGTGTTAGCCTTCATAAGAGCTCTCACGGAGCTTAAGTTGTTTCCGAAAAACGCGGAAAAATCGCTTACATCGGCTTTTCCAAGCATGCCGTTGATAAGATTGCTTGCGTTGGCGATATTGGCACTGGAATTGCTGATAACGCCTACCTGGCTGTTCAGCTTCTTGACCTGCTTTTCTTTATANTCTTCGGAATGAGTGGTGTCCTTTTCGATCTCGGAAAGCTTTTCGTTAATATTATTTAAGGTTTTATTGGCCACGGAGCTGCCGGTAGCGGACGCCGTGCCGGAATTTAAAAGGCTGTTTACAGAACTCATAATGTTTTCCTCCATGCAGCAAATATTTCTTTTCTTATATGTTGTATCGGCAATTTCTGTAAAAAGTTTAGCATNTTTTTGTAAATTTTTAAACGCGTACCGATTTTCGGCAAAATGTAAAAAATATAAAGTTGGATTTTGTANAATATTATGTAAAAATAAAAAACTTGCATTTTTTTACAATAGGTGGTAAAATAAATAGAATAATTTTGAAATAATGAAAAGGCAGTATTATGGAAACAAGAAACAGAGTGGGATTTTTAGACGAGCTGAGAGGCTTTGCAATAATATGTATGGTGATTTATCACCTTATGTTTAATTTGAATTTCATCTTTGACGTAAACGTGCCTATCTTCTTTGAGGATTGGTTCGATGTGATAAGAGATATTTTTGCGGGAATGTTTATTTGTATTTCGGGCATCGTCTGCAATTATTCGTCAAGCAACCTTAAAAGAGGGGTTCAGTGCTTTTTTATCGGTATGATCTTTACCTTTGTCACCGCTTTTGTCACTCCTTCTTCTCCCGACCTTTTCGGAATACTTCACTGTCTCGGTATTTGCATGATGATTTACGGCTTGTTTGAAGGTGCTTTGCGGCATATTCCTCCTTTTGCGGGGATCGTTATCGGAATCTTCCTGTTTATGCTTACCTTTGGTTTTTCGAGAGGCTATTCGGGAATAGGCGATATACTTAAATTCAAAATGCCCGATATACTTTATTCCACAAATGTTTTGTTTCCCTTGGGTTTCCCCGGAAACGGCTTTGTTTCCTTGGATTACTTTCCTTTATGCCCGTGGCTTTTTCTTTTTCTTGCAGGCTCCTTTTACGGCGTTTACGTTAAGGAAAAGCGCGCGCCGAGGTTTTTCTACAATACGCATTTTAAATTCTTTGCGGCGGCGGGACGCTATTCAATTTGGATATACGTTCTGCACCAGCCTATAATGTATACGGCTCTTTGTATTATTTTCGGCAGGAGCTTGTTCTGAATAAAAAAGTATATAATACTAATCCCTTTTAAAACTGTTGGATTAGTGTTTAGGGTGCAATCCCTTTTTAAACTGTGGGTATTTCGTCAGTTTAAAAAGGGATTGGTATAAAATTGGTATAAAATTTCTTTAGGCTATTGATTTTTTTGACAAATTACTGTATAATATTTCTTGTTAATATTAAAGGCATAACGCCTTGCATTTTAGGAGGAAAATTCAAATGGCATTTTGTAGCAAATGCGGCGCGCAGCTTCCCGATAATTCAGCTGTATGTCCATCCTGCGGAGCTCAGCAGGATAACAACGCTAATCAGCAGCAGGCATATGTTAATCAGCAGCCCAATTACGCCAATGTAAACGGTGCGGACTTTACCGGTCAAATGGATCCGAATGATATTCAGCAAAATAAGGTAATGGCAGTTTTGGCTTATTTTGGAATACTTTTCCTTATCCCCTTGCTTGCCGCTCCCAATTCAAGATTTGCAAGGTTCCATGCGAATCAGGGACTTATTCTTTTCCTGGCGGAGGTCATACTCGGATTTATCGCTATAATTCCTTTTGTCGGTTGGATTCTCTGCGGTCTTGGTGAAATTGCCGCTTTTGTATTCATGATTTTAGGCATAGTACACGCCGCTAACGGAGAGGCCAAGGAGCTGCCTTTGATCGGAAAAATCAGTATCATTAAGTAATTTATACATAATATAATGTTAAATTAACGTAAAACTCGCCGCATTTCGTTTATGCGGCGGTTTTAATTTTTTCATAGAGCATATTTCTGCCGCACCGTAATTTCACAAAAATTTCACAACTGCCCGAATACTTTGGTTAAGCCGTATAGGCTCGTATATTTATTGTTAATTTCTTCCAAGCACTTGAAAAAAAATAGGAAATATGCTAAAATATGTATGGTTTTGTTACCAATTTGTAATATTTTTTAGGGATTTAAAGCAATGAAAATATTAAAAGAAAAAGAAAGCATTTCCGACTCCGTGCAGTTAACGGAGAAACGGAAGTTTAAAGATAATTACGGTATTATGTATTTATTTATGTCGGGCGCGATTCGCAACGACATATTTTCAAAAGGGCTGTTTGCCGGCTTGTATACGGCGTTAGCTATTTTTGGAGGATACATAGTTGATACCTTTACCTCTTTGTTTTCGTATTTGGGAAATGGAATCGCCGCCGTATCTAAGCTGTTATGGCGCATAAGCGACCGATTCAGGCACTATATGGGAGCATTTTTGAAGAAGATCACCATATTTTTGCTTCGACCCGTTATGGCGGTTATCAGGTATTATGAAACTAACGCTAAGGAACTGAAAAGAAAAAAGCTGAAAAACGGCGGACGGCTTGGCGTTAAAGGCTTTTTCTCTTTTGCGGGAACGATCCTGTTTGGAAAGAACGGCATTGCGATAATGATTTTTAATTGCGCGATACCGATTATAAGCGTGTTTTTCCTGTTCAGCGTCATTACATACGCAAGCTCCTTGAATTATGCGGTAAAGCTTAATGTTAACGGAAAATTTTTGGGTTATATCGAAACCGAACAGGTGTTTCTTGACGCAATGGAGGTGCTTCAGAACAGGGTCAATTATTTGGGCAGCGATCTTGAGATCGAGGCGACGCCCTCTTACTCCGTGGAGCAGATAGGCTATACCGAAACACTTACCAAGTATCAGATAGCCGACCTTATACTGCAAAATTCGGGAGTGGAGATCGAATACGGCTACGGCTTCTTTATTAACGATGTATTTTACGGCGCGCTTATGGACTTTTCCAACGTTAAAAATACGCTTGATCGTTTGCTGGCCGAAAATCAGACCAATAACGACACCGAGACTATCGGCTTTGTGGACGAAATAAGATATGACGAAGCGGGTCTGTATCGTTCCGACAGTATAATTGACGAGGAGTGGCTTATCGATCTGCTTACAAGCACCAAGGAGGAATCCGCTTACTATACTGTTGAGGACGGCGACAGCCATTCTCTTATAGCCGACAAAGTGGATTTGACAAGCTCCGAGCTGGAGGCACTGAATCCCGGATTTTCCGAAATGTCCCTGCACGGCGGTGACCTGATAAAGATAAGCAATGAGGTTCCTTTCCTGTCCATAAGCATTACAAGGACAGAGGTTTACAAGGTCGGGAATGTTCCTTATCCCACCGAAACCTATCAGGACGATAATATATACGAGGGCTCGTCGAGAAGGATGCAGGACGGTGAATACGGCGAGAATGAGATTACGGCCGATGTTACATATGTTAACGGAGTTGAAACGGGAAGAAACATAACGCGGATAGAGCAGTTGGTCGCCCCCGTTACCGAGATCATAGCAATCGGCACCAAGCCGACTCCGGCTGGAACCTATAAGGGCGGAACCGCCGCTTTGGGCAAGTTCCTCTGGCCGGTCGACGGCGGTTATGTCAGCCAATGGTCGTATTGGGACGGCGGATATTCGGGACATAAAGGCGTGGATATCGCGGGTCTTTATTACGGGCAGCCCGTTTACGCGGGCGCGGCGGGCGTTGTTACATATGCGGGTTATTCACAGGGACTCGGTTATTATGTAACGATCTATCATGAGGATTTGGGCGTGTCCAGTACATACGGTCACAACAGCACTCTGTATGTTTCCACGGGACAGCGTGTGGCTCAGGGCGAGTGCATAGCGGGCGCGGGAAGTACGGGTATATCTACGGGAATACATGTACATTTCGGAATACAGGTAAACGGTACCTCGGTNAACCCAAAAGCATATCTTGATATTCCGCCGGGAACGCGGGAGAATTTGGCATAATAATATAAATCATATAAATAAATCTATGTTTACAATTATATAATACCGCTAATTCATAGTTGGCGGTATTTTTTTATCAAAATCAGNATTTTTTCATATTTTTTACAGAAACTATTGACATATACCCCTAATGGGTATATAATATAAATACCCCNTAGGGGTATAATCNGAAAGGAAGCTCNTTGNAATGGCCGAAAAGAAAAAATGCGCATGCTGCGATAAAACAACGGATCGCACGGAGGAAGAACGCAAAAAGCTTATTCACCGTTTAAACCGAATCGAAGGNCAGATACGAGGGATTCGGGGNATGATAGAAAAGGACGCTTACTGCACTGATATTTTAATGCAGTCCGCCGCCGTTAACGCCGCGGTCAATTCGTTTAATAAGGATCTGATCGCAAGTCATATACGCGGCTGCGTGACAAGAGACATTAGAGAGGGTAAGGACGAGGTGGTGGACGAGCTTGTGGCTACGCTGCAAAAGCTTATGAAATAGTGAAGAGAATACTGCAAAGCAAACTGCAAAAGCTATAACGGAAGGGAAGTGCGCAAATGNCTGAAGAAGCAAGCAATATANTAAAGGAACGCTACAACGTGGGCGGAATGACCTGCTCCGCATGCTCGGCTCACGTTGAAAAATCNGTAAGCAAGGTAAACGGGGTCATTAAAGCGGAGGTCAATCTGCTGACCAACTCCATGACGGTGGAGTATGACGGCAAGGCGTGCGGGAAATCGGATATAATAAACGCCGTTGAGCAGGGCGGTTATACCGCTTCTCTGCCAAACGCCGGCAGCGAGGCGGCAAGCAAAAGGGAAAGCCCTGCCGAATTGAGAAAAAAAGAGTTTAAGGCCATGAAGCAGCGGCTTATACTGTCGCTTGTGTTTCTTGTTCCTCTTTTTTACATTTCAATGGGACATATGATGGGAGCACCGCTTCCCCATATTTTCCACGGGGTTGAAAATTCTCTTACCTTTGCTTTTACTCAGTTTATATTGGTCATTCCCATTATTCTTATAAACAAGCACTATTTTGTAAACGGCTTCAGAAACCTTGTAAAAGGCTCTCCGAATATGGATACGCTGATAGCCTTGGGCTCGGGAGCGGCACTTTTTTACGGAATAGTGGCGATTTACCGCATAGGCTACGGCTTGGGACACGGTGACCTCGAGCTTGCCGAGGGGTATATGATGAATCTGTACTTTGAAAGCTCGGGTACTATCCTTACCCTTATTTCGGTGGGTAAAATGCTTGAAGCGAGAGCAAAGGGAAAAACCTCGTCGGCTATCGAAAAGCTGCTTGATCTTGCGCCGAAAACCGCCGTGGTTGAGCGCGGCGGAGTTGAGATAACGGTATCGCCCGATGAGATTGTTCAGGGAGATATTATTATAGTAAGGGCGGGTGAAAGCGCGGCGGTCGACGGAGTTATTACGGAGGGACACGGGACATTGGATCAGTCCGCGGTTACTGGTGAAAGCATCGGTGTTGAAAAAACGGTGGGAGATACCGTAATAGCCTCATCGATAAATAAAAGCGGCTATTTCAAAATGCGCGCGGAACGAGTGGGCGACAACACCACCTTGGCGCAGATAATACGCTTAGTGGAGGACGCCACAGGTTCAAAGGCACCTATTGCGAAATTGGCGGATAAGATCAGCGGAATTTTTGTTCCCGTGGTAATTACCATAGCTTTGATTTCGGGTCTTATATGGCTTATCTGCGGCGAGGGCGTTGAAACGGCTTTATCCACCGCCATTTCGGTGCTTGTTATCTCCTGCCCCTGCGCTCTCGGCTTGGCTACGCCCGTGGCAATAATGGCGGGTACGGGCAAGGGCGCGGAAAACGGAATCCTGATGAAATCGGCCACGGCTCTTGAGGTTGCCCACAAGCTTAACGTAGTGGTAATGGACAAAACGGGTACTATAACTACGGGTACTCCCGCGGTCAGCGTTATAGAGACCGCCGAAAACGTTTCCGAATATCATGTTTTGACCGTTGCGGCAAGTCTTGAAAAGAAATCTGAACACCCTTTGGCGGAAGCTATTTTAAAATGCGCCGAGGAAAACAAGGTAACCTTGCTTTCGGCAGAGGATTTTAAGGCGGTTTTCGGAAAGGGCGTGTACGCAAGTGTAAACGGAAAGCTTTGCTTTGCGGGCAATCTTGCGCTGATGAAGGATAACGGCATAGACGCTTCACAGTGGCTGAGCAGATCGGATAAGCTTGCGGATAACGGGGCTACTCCCTTGTATATAGCCGAAAACGGTTCGGTCATAGGAATAGTTGGGGTCGAGGACAGCGTTAAGCCTACCGCCGCCGCGGCGGTAAAGGAGCTTAAGGCAATGGGCATTGAGGTGGTAATGCTCAGCGGCGATAATAAGAGAACGGCAGAAGCGGTGGGAAAGCGTCTCGGTATAGACAGAGTCATTTCCGAAGTGCTTCCGCAGGATAAGGAAAGAGTTATAAGGCAGTTACAGGAGAATGGCAAGCTTACCGCAATGGTAGGCGACGGAATAAACGACGCTCCCGCTCTTGCACGCGCGGACGTCGGAATGGCGATTGGCGCGGGTACGGATATTGCCATAGACAGCGCGGATATAGTTTTAATGAAAAACAGCCTGTTGGACGTTTCGGGGGCGGTAAGCTTAAGCAAGGCGGTAATAAGAAATATCAAGGAAAATCTTTTTTGGGCGTTTTTCTACAACGCGCTTTGTATTCCCCTCGCGGCGGGCGCGTTCGTTCCGATTTTCGGCTGGCATCTCGATCCTATGTTCGGCGCACTTGCCATGAGCCTTTCAAGCTTTTGCGTGGTTATGAACGCGTTAAGGCTTAAGCTCTTTAAATTCAGACATGACGCTGTTTCCGACGCAAAGGAAATGTCAACGGTAACTCTTAAGGTGACACCGAGCTCGGAAACGGCGGAAATAAATAACAACAATAAAGGAGAAAACATCATGACAAAGCAAATGACAGTTGAGGGAATGAGCTGCGGACATTGCAGCGCGAGAGTTGAAAAGGCACTTAACGGGATAGACGGGGTTCAGGCAAGGGTAGACCTTGAAGCGAAAACCGCCTTTATCGAGTTAAGCTCCGAGGTCGGCGACGATGTTCTTAAAAAAGCGGTTGAAGACGCGGGATATGAGGTCGTTGAAATTAAGTAATCTCATTTGAAAAAACCGTCACGACGTATTTCTACGTCGGACGGCTTTTTTATTGTTATTTTTCCTTGACAGTAACCGTAAATAATAATATAATTTATTTCAATGAATAAAATATTATGGAAAGTTATTTTTTTATACTAATATCCGTTTGGACAGTAGATTTTATCTACTGTCCAAATCCTTCGGCTTTGCCGAAGGACCGCCAAGGGAGGCGGATATGTACGTTCAATACAATATCTGAGGGAGCGAAGCTCCCTCACGCTGCCGCTATTGCGGTAGCGCATTTAAAAAGTAGCTTGTCTACTTTTTAAATGGATATTAGTATTACAGAGAAGAAGGGCGGACAGCAAATATGACAGAAATTTTAATAAGGCTTTTCATAGGAAAGGAAAATGCCGAAAACTCCGAAATTCGGAAAAAATACGGTTTTTTGTCGGGGATAACGGGAATTATCCTTAATATCTGCCTTTTTCTCGGAAAACTGGCCGCGGGCATCTTTTCGGGCGCGATCTCGGTGGTTGCCGACGCGCTGAACAATCTGTCGGACGCAGGCTCCTCCATTGTGAATATGGTTGGCTTTAAGATAGCCTTGACCCCTCCCGACCGTGAGCATCCTTTCGGTCACGGTCGCGCCGAGTATGTGGCGGGACTTATTATTTCCTTTATTATCACGCTTATGGGAGTGGAGCTGGCAAAAAGCTCATTTGAAAAGATAATCAGACCCGATGAGCTTGAAGCAAGCGTGCTGACTCTTATAATACTCTCCGCTTCGGTGCTTGTTAAGCTTTGGATGTTCTTTTTTAACCGCAGGCTCGGTGAAAAAATCAACTCGGTATCCTTAAAAGCTACCGCCGCGGACAGCATATCCGACGCTGCCGCTACCCTTGCGGTTATTGTGGGAATGGCGGTAAGCCTTATTTTTAACGTAAATATTGACGGCTATGTGGGCCTGCTTGTGTCCGCCTTTATTGTTTTTTCGGGAATAAAGACCGCAAAGGAAAGCTTATCGCCCTTATTGGGACAAATGCCCGAAAAGGAGCTTGTGGAGGATATAAAAAATACCGCCTCCGCCCATGAGGGGATAATAGGAATACATGACCTTATCATACACAATTACGGAGTGGGTGTAAGCTACATTTCCTTTCACGCCGAGGTTTCCTCTTCGATGCCTCTTTCTGACGCCCATTCCTTGATAGATGAAATAGAAAAGAATCTTAAGGAAAAATTCGGCTGCGGTATTACTATCCATATCGACCCTGTGGATATAGACGACGAGGAAACCATGAAGCTTTATACGGACGTAACAAAAGCGGTGAAAGAAATAGACGAATGTCTTTCGATACACGATTTCAGAGTTGTTAAAAATCCCGTGGGAAACACTTTGATTTTTGATTTGACAGTGCCGTACAAATTTAAGTTTTCGGACAGACAGATAAAGGAAATGGCGGTAAACGGCATAAAAGAGATAGACAAAAAGGCCGTTCCGATAATAAGTGTTGAAAGGCAGCTGGCAGAACTTGACTAAAAGCGTATTTTATGGTAAAATTACTTTGTATGGAAGTGCGAACGGCGCATTTTGGTTTTTAATTTATAAGGGAAACGGGGCTTATGCTTGTGGAAACAAAATTGATAGTGATAGAGGGCTTGGATGGCGGCGGGAAAACCACCCAGCTTGAACTGATAAAGAAAGTATATCCCGATTTCAGATATATTACTTTTCCAAACTACTCTTCTCCCTCCGGGCAGATAGTAACAAGCTATCTTAAAGGAGAATACGGAGAACGNGACGATCATATAAGTGCTTACACNGCAAGCTGNTTTTACGCGGTAGACCGCTATACCAGCTACAAAACGGACTGGGAGCGGGACTATAAAGGCGGCAGGACGATCGTTTCCGCACGATATGTAAGCAGCAACGCCATGTATCAGATGACCAAGCTTCCCGAAGAAAATTGGGACGATTATATGAATTGGCTGTTTGATATGGAATATAATAAATTCGGCATGCCTAAGCCCTACGCNACGATTTTTCTCGANATGCCCACCGAGGTTTCAAGAAAGCTGCTGCTTAAACGCTACGGCGGGGATGAAAAAAAGCTTGATCTGCACGAAAGCAATCTTGAATTTATGAACGCTTGCCGAAAAGCNGCGGGATATGTGGCGAAAAAGGAGAACTGGATCGTTATTTCCTGCTCGGAAAACGGAGAGCCGCTGCCTATTGATGTGATACATAAGGCTATTATACAAAAAATAGAAGGACTGTTAAAATAAATTATGCTTGAATTCAGAGATATAAAAATAGAGGATAAGGATTGGATAAAGGAGCTGCTGTCTTATTCCGATTACAGGGGCTGCGAGTATACCTTCGGAAATAATTTTATCTGGANCGAGCCTTTCGGTATAAAAATAGCAAGGTATAAGGATTTTTATATTGTNCAAAGCGAGAGCGAGTTTTTTTATCCTGCGGGAAGAGGCGATTTTAAAGAGGCGGTGGAGGAGCTAAGAGCTTACTGCCGCGGGCAGGGAAAGTGCCTTTGCTTCGGAAGCTCGCCCAAAAGCGGAATGGAATTTTTAAGGGACGCCTACGGCGACGGTATAGAAATTTATTCAAACCCCGATTTCTTTGATTACTGCTACAATTATGAGGATTTGGCTACGCTTATCGGAAAAAAATACCATTCCAAAAGGAATTTTATCAACCGCTTTATTCAGAACGACTGGAGCTATGAGGAGATCACGGGTGATAATATAGAGGATTGCAGGCTGATACTGGAAAAGTGGCGGGAGGAAAATTNCGACGCAAGAGACCCTTCAATGGAGCAGGAGACGGCGGCAGCTAAAAAGGGCTTGGANTACTTTGACAGCCTCGGTTTCAGGGGAGGACTTCTCAGAGTTGAGGGAAAGCCCGTTGCGTTCACCTTTGGGGAGGGCATCAACAGCGATACCTTTGACGTGCATGTTGAAAAGGCACTTTCCGATTATGACGGCACTTATCCCATGATAAACAAGGAGTTCGTAAATCACAGCTGCTCCGATTACAAGTATATAAACCGCGAGGAGGACGTAGGCGAGGAAAATCTCAGAAAAGCCAAGCTGTCCTATCACCCCGCATTTATGGAGGAAAAATTCCGTATTATATTCAAGAATTAAACATAATGAAAAATTAACCGAAAGGAATGAAAAATTATGATTTACTGTTTTTTGGCAGACGGGTTCGAGGAAATGGAGGCACTTTGTCCGATAGATATTCTTCGCCGCGGGGAATGTGACGTAACGGTTGTGGGAGTAGGCGAGCAGATCATTACGGGATCGCACGGAATAAGCGTTTGCGTTGACCTTACCGACAATGAAATAACGCTTGACGATAATATTGAAATGGTGATACTGCCNGGCGGTATGCCCGGAACTCTCAACCTTGAAAAAAACGCCAATGTACAAAAGGCGATAGATTACTGCGCAAATAACGGAAAGCTCATTGCCGCTATCTGCGCCGCGCCATCGATTTTGGGACACAAGGGNCTTTTAAAGGAAAAGGAAGCTATCTGTTTTCCCGGCTTCGAGGAACAGCTTGACTGCAAAAAGGTTTCCGAGGATTATGTATGCAGGGACGGGAATATAATAACCGCAAAGGGCGCGGGNGTAGCGCAGGAATTCGGTTTAAAGCTGCTGGAATGTTTAAAGGGTCAGTCCGCGGCGGACAGACTTAAGGCTTCGCTCCAATGCAGNTAAAAAGCGAGCTGAGAAGTCGGCTTCTGGAAGCAAGAAGCCGTATTCCCGAGAGNTTAAGGCNGGAGCTTTCCGTAANAATAGCCGAAAATCTTTTTCTTCTAAGGGAATTTAANGAAGCCNAAACAATATTCTGCTATGTAAGCAAGGAAAATGAAATTTCCACCGAAAAAATAATCTCACACTGTTTTTTAAACGGAAAAAGGNTCGCCGCTCCNGTATGCAAAGGTAATGAAATGACCTTTAGATATATAAAGGACTTTGATGATCTGCAAAAGGGAAGCTTTNCGGTATATGANCCNAACAGCCGCTGCGAGGAAGCAAAATCCGACAGTNCGGCCGTTTGTATCACGCCCGCCCTTTGCTATAATGAGAACGGATTCAGAATAGGCTANGGNAANGGCTTTTACGACAGATTTTTTGAAAAAAACGAATGTGTAAGGGTCGGTCTTTGTTATGAAGAATATATCAGGAATTTTGTTCCCGATATTAACGACAAAGCCGTTAATATAATCGTCACCGAGGATAAGATAATAAGAATCGGAAAGTAGTTATCACTCCTTTTGAGGAAAGGGAAAACAAAAATGGACAATCATGAAGAAAGACAGGGAAGAGACGAATTATCGGAAATTCTCAGAAAGAATAAGGAACGCAGAATAAAGGAAGAAGAAAGCGGCGATTTTTCCAAGGATAAAACAAGCGTTTTCCGTGAGGAATTGTTTGGCTCTCAAAACAGGGGCTCAAGGTCCGATTCCGATCCCATGCCAAAGCAAACGCCCGAGCGTAAGCAGAATTCGGCTCAAAAAGGCGGCTCTCGGCATAAGAACGGCGGAGAGTCGTTTGACGAGGACGAGCTTCACGATATTGAGTTTGACGAGGAAACGGATAAGCCCATAACCGATAAAGCCTTAAAAAGAGCACGGGAGGCTCAAAAACAGCTTAAAAAGCAAAGACAGACAAGAAAAACCGTTTTTCAGATCATTTTCGGCGTTATCGTCTCCGCGGCGGTGATCTTTTTCGGAGTGAGATTGGGTACCGGCTTGTACAGTGCCATTTCCGATTACGGCGGCTTGGAGGACAACGAGTTTGAGGTTGCCGTTGAGATACCTGACAATCCAAGTGTGGATCAGGTGGCACAGGCTTTAAAGGAAAGCGGGATAGTGCAGGAGCCGGAGTTTTTCAAGTTTTACCTTGACTTGAAAAGCAAGGACGAGAAATGGATACGCAGACACAACGGAGGAGCTTTTGAGGGCGGAGAGTTTATTCTGTCCTCCTCCATGAATTACGGCACGATAGTAGACACTCTGCTTCCCTCGGGCGGCGGAAAAACCACTGTTGACGTTACCATTATCGAGGGCATGACCGCAATTGAAATAGGACGGCTTCTGGAGGAAAACTTTGTGTGCAGAGCGGAGGATTTTGAAAAATTCTACCGCGAAAAAATGGATAAATATGATTTTGAGCGCAGAGTTACGACCAGCAATTTAAAGTTCAATCAGCTTGAAGGCTATCTGTTCCCCGATAAATACGAATTTTACGAGTGCAGTGCTCTTAAGGCGGATCCCGACGCGGACATAGACACATCGGAGGAAGCGGAAATTGCCGCTCAAAAGATATATTCCAACTTTAACTCCAAAATAACCAAGAGCATGTATAAGCAAATGAACGAAATGGGGCTTACGCTTGACGAGCTTATTGCCCTTGCTTCAATGGTTCAGTCCGAGGTAAGCAATGTTGAGGATATGAGAAAGGTGGCTTCCGTTTTTCTCAACCGCCTTGAATCGGGAGGAGATTTTTCAAAGCTCCAGTCGGACGTTACGGTGTTTTATGTTCAGGATTTTATCGAGCCTTATTATAAGGACTACGGACTGACTACCTCGTTAGCCGCCATTTCCCACGCATACGATACCTACGAATGCGACGGCGTTCCCGCGGGAGCTATCTGCAATCCCGGAATGGACGCTATCGGCGCGGTGCTTGACGCGGAGGATACGAATTACTATTATTTCTGCGCCAACGAGGAAACGGGGGAGACCTTTTACGCCACGACCTTGGAGGAGCATGAGGCAAATCTTGTGCTTGCGGGGCTTGTGTAAAAAAATTTGATTAAGAGGTGTATCGTGCTTGAATTACTGTCACCCGCGGGTGATTACGAATGTCTTGAAGCGGCGGTAAAATTCGGCTGTGACGCGGTTTATCTTGGAGGAAAGGGCTACGGAATGAGAGCCGCCTCCAAGAATTTCGATTTCGACGAGTTGAAAAAAGCGGCGGAGCATGCTCACAGATCGGGGGTCAAAGTGTATATAACGGTAAATACACTGCCTTCAAACGATGAAATAGAAATGTTTCCCGAATTTATAAAAAACGCCGAGGAAGCAGGGGTTGACGCGGCTATCGTCTGCGATTTGGGAATACTTGCCTTGATAAAAAAACACGCTCCCTCCCTTGAGATCCATATGTCAACACAGGTGGGCATAGTGAATTATGCCACCGCGGCGGAGCTGTATAATTTGGGAGCGAAAAGAGTTGTTTTATCAAGGGAAACAAGCCTTGACGAAATAAAAAAGATCCGTGAGAAAATTCCCGAGGATATGGAAATAGAAGCCTTTGTTCACGGCGCAATGTGCGTTTCCTTTTCGGGGAGATGCCTTTTGTCGGCGTATATGACTAACAGAAACGCCAACAGGGGAGAATGCGCCCAGCCCTGCCGCTGGAAGTACAGCTTAATGGAGGAAAAACGCCCCGGAGAGTATTTTCCCGTGTTTGAGGACGACGGGGGTACTTATATACTTAACGCCAAGGATATGTGCATGATAGAGCATCTGGACAAGCTTATAGACGCGGGGGTAAGCAGCTTTAAGATAGAGGGCAGAGCAAAGTCGGCTTATTATGTGGCTACCGTTACCAACGCTTACAGCGCGGCGTTAAAGTGCGCGAAGGAAAAACGGCCTGTACCTCAATGGGTCAAGGACGAGGTGTACAATGTAAGTCACCGTGAATACTGCACGGGATTTTATTTCGGCAATTACGACGCGACCCAGATATACGAAAGCAGCGGCTATCTCAGGAGCTGTGATTTTGTTGGGGTGATCGACGGCTTTGCGAACGGAAGAGTGCTTTTGACTCAAAGAAATTATTTTACCGCAGACGATGATATCGAGGTGCTTATGCCCGGCTGTGAGCCCGTTAAGTTCAGGCCCTCCGCGCTGTATAATTCCGACGGCGAGGAAATAAGGATAGCCAATAAGGCTACGGAAAAGCTGTCGGCGGAATGCGGCAGGGAGTTTCCCGCCGGCTCTGTTTTAAGGAGAGTTGGCAAATAATACCAATCCTTTTTAATCTAACGAAATACCCACAGTTTAAAAAGGGATTGCACCCAAAGCACTTTATTGATTTAAAATCCCAAATTTTTTATTGACAAAAATGTAATATTGTGTTATAATAATACAAGTACTTATTTACTTTAAATCGCTAAAGCACATATAAGAAATAAAAGAACAAACAGGAGAAAACGGAAAATGTCAACAAGAAAAGGTAATTTAATGAGCGTCAGAGCCGATATTAAGGTTATGGACGCGACTTTAAGAGACGGAGGACTTTGCAATAACTTTGAGTTCAGCGACGAATTTGTTACCGAGTTATACAAGACAAACGTAAAAAGCGGCGTTGATTATATGGAGTTCGGCTACAAGGCAAGCAAGAATTTATTCAAGAAAAGCGATTACGGCAAGTGGAAATTCTGCGACGAGGAGGATATACGCAGGATCGTAGGCGAAAATATATCCGACATGAAGATCGCGGTCATGGCTGACGTTGGCCGCTGCGATTACAAAACCGACTTTCTTCCCAAAAGCGAAAGCGTGGTCGATATGATACGCGTAGCGTGCTATATTCATCAGATTCCCGCGGCTGTGGAAATGATCGAGTATCTGCACGGCTTGGGATATGAAACAAGCTGCAACATTATGGCGATTTCTCAGTGTAATTCCAATCAGGTGGAGGAAGCGTTGGAAATGATTTGCAGCTCCAACGTTGACGTTATTTACCTTGTGGACAGCTACGGCTCTTTATATCCCGAAAATGCAGCCGATCTTGCAAAGGAATATTTGGAGATCGCGGAAAAATACAATAAGAAGGTAGGCTTCCACGGTCACAATAATCAGAATCTTGCCTTTGCCAATACGATCGAAACTCTTTCCTACGGTGTTTCCTATGTTGACGCCACTGCTCTCGGAATGGGCAGAGGAGCGGGGAACTGCGCAATGGAGCTGCTGCTTGGCTTCCTTAAAAATCCCAAGTACAGCTTGTACAGCTTATTGGAGTTTATTGAAAAATATATGATCCCATTAAAGCAGCAGGGCATAGTGTGGGGCTACGATTTGCAGTATTTGTTTACGGGACAGCTTAACCGTCACCCCCGTGAGGCTATGACCTTTACCGCGGAGGGCAGGAGCGATTACTGCGAATTTTATAAGTCTTTACTGGAGAATTTCTGATATAGGTTAATATACGCATTTTTACGCCGCTTTTTCTTCTTTATTAAACCTCATATAAACGGGCTTCCATCTTCCCGTTGCATAATGAGTTATAAACAAAACAAACAAAAGCAAATTATGTCCTATCATACAAGCCCATGCCGAAATCAAACCGAAGCTTAAAAGCTGAGTGCAAATAAAAGTGCCGATGATTCTCACGCACCACATGCCAAGTACATTGAAAATAAAAGGAGTGACCGTTTTTCCCGTTCCCTGCATTATTCCCTCTATAACTATGGGAACTCCGTAAAACGGTTCGGACACGGCTACCATGCGAAGTACGGTCGTACCAAGCGCAATAACCTCACCGTCATTTGAAAACAAGGTCATAAGCTGCGGCGCGAAAAGGAACAGCAGACCGCCCGACAGTATCATCAGAACCACCACCAAAGGAATAATGGCCTTTGCGAGATTTTGCAGCTTTTCCTTGTCCCTTGCCCCGCAGGCGTTTCCCGAAAGGGTAGCCGCCGCCGTCTGCATTCCGTAGCCCGGGATATAGAAAGCGGATTCCACCGTGTTGGCTATGGTGTGAGCGGCTGTTGCGGTTTCTCCCAGGGAATTTATCATTGAAGCAAAGGCAACGTAGCCGAGAGAGGTTGCGAAACGCTGGAACATATTCGGTATCGCTACCTTAAGACAGGGCCTCAGTATTTTTAAATCGGGGCGAAGGCTTTGTCCTTTGGGAGAAATTTCCTTGTGCCGCCAAAGCCGTACGGTTATCGCGATCCCGCCGAAGGTATAGGCGGCCGCGCTGGCGATCGCTGCGCCTTCTATTCCAAGGCCCGCTCCGTAAACCGTGAAGCTCCCGCCGAATATGGATATAACACGGGTAGGGTAGATCAAAAGGAAGTTAAGAACAATATTTATTATATTTACGAAGATCCCCACTATCATAGGCGACTTGGTGTCTCCCACCGAGCGAAGCACGGTGCCGAAAATAATGCTTGCGGAGCGAAACAGCATGGGAGTGTAAAGTATCAGAAAATACCGTGACGCGAGCTCGCGGATATTCACGTCTACCTGCATCCAAACGGGAACAAGTCCGCTCAGAGAGGTGGTCAATACCGTAAAAAGTATTCCCACTATAAGTACCGACATAACCGCCTGTCCCGAAGCTTTTTTTGCATTGTCCTTTTCGCCCGCTCCCATAGCCTGTGCGATATATGACAGAAAGCCTACTCCGATAGCCGAAACGGTGCTTCCCACCAGCCAGTTAACCGTGCTTGTTGCACCCACTGCCGCCGTCGCTTGTTTTCCTAAGGCTCCTACCATTGCCGTATCTATGTATTGAACTGCCGTCTGCATGACCTGTTCCAGAACGGTAGGCCACGCCAAAGAAATTATAGCGGGCAGCATCGAAAAAAAAGCTTTTTTTCTCACGCTGTTTTTCCTTTCGGTTAAATTTTATATTATTTGTTTATATATCGGTATTTTTTCGTGCCGTTTTTTACAAAAAAAAGCTCGGCTTAATGCCAAGCAAAAAGAAAAGAATTTATCATGAAAAATATCTAAAAAAATCATAGTGTTATTATAACACATGAGTAATAAAATGTCAAGTTAAAGTTTTTTTAAGTTTCATCAAAATTCAATGAAAAAAGAAAAAGAGGCATAACCAAAAGAAAGAAACACCTCAAAAAATGAAAAACAAACAAAGAACAGCATAATTGCAAATTACCGGCATCTGCCAATTGATAAACTTACCTAAGTGACATTTCACGCACATACTTTCTGAAGAAAACAACTAAAAAATCAGCACTACGCATAGAGGGGGGTAAGGAAGGGATTCTTAAGGTGAAACCTAAGGGGGGAGAG
>JAAVIF010000023.1 GCA_014799365.1 Oscillospiraceae bacterium | reverse complement strand
CTCTCCCCCCTTAGGTTTCACCTTAAGAATCCCTTCCTTACCCCCCTCTATGCGTAGTGCTGATTTTTTAGTTGTTTTCTTCAGAAAGTATGTGCGTGAAATGTCACTTAGGTAAGTTTGCCAATTGGCAGATGCCGATAATTTGCAATTATGCTGTGCTTTGTTTGTTTTCATTTTTTGAGGTGCTTTTTTCTTTTGGTTATGCCTCTTTTTCTATTTTTTCATTGAATTTTGGGGAAACATAAAGTTTTTGCTATTTTTCTGCCGAAAAAACAAATGTACCCCGCCTCTGTAAGCGGGGTACACCCAATTTCATTTAAAATTCCAAGTTAGCCTTAATCTGTTGAACAATCTTGTCTTTAATTGTTGCACTGTCAATACCGAGACTGCCCATTATTTCATTGGTTATATCGTCAACATCGACATCGCGCTCAATTCGTTCCCTTATGCCGTCCGTTATCCAGTCAACGTCAATATCGTCCATTATTTCGTCGGTTATGCCGTCAACATCGACTTCACCCTCTATGCGTTCCCTTATGCCGTCCATAATCTCGTCAACATCAATATCGATATTGATACCGCTGCCGCTGCTGTAATTTTGCGTATGCTGCACATGGCTTACGACGGGAATATCGGGGAAAACTTTACTTGACCACCATGAGTTCCTTGGAAATCCCTCGCTGAAAATAATGTTATGTCTTTGAGGTATTCCCTCAGGAGGCAGATCCTCAGGAAGATTATTATAGCTTTCGGGAGCTTCCGCTTTGATAATGGTAGTATAAGCGCGCATGGATATGAAGCTCAGCTTGGTATAGCACGCGTCTCCGGTGTTAAAGGGAATACGGTAAAGATACCAGCCCTTGTAATGCTTTTCGTACCGTATGAAGCTGCGGTTCAGATTGTAGATATACCGATTTTCGTGGTCGTTGTCGAAGGTAATTTCAAGTCGGCAGGTTTCGTTGCCTGTGTCGTTTTCCCCGCCGTTGAGCCAGAAAACAAATTCATAATCGGTATTTTTATCGAGAACCATATCGGCGGTATCGATCTGCGACCAGTCCCAACTCCAGTTTCCGATAGTATAAGCTTCGGTAAGTCCATTTCCGAACGGGTTGGAAATAAAGGAACGGTCGGCTTTCGTGTTGGTGCAATCCTTGTTTGGCTTAAAGCTTCTCGGATTAAAGTAAAGAAGCTTCGCGCCGCTTTGCTCCCTTGTTTCATTTTCGTTCGTCAGGTCACCGCCCGTTTGAACGGCTTCATTAGCAATGCTTGCCGCTTCGTCCTCCGCGATATTTTCTGTCTGTGCCGAATTTTCGATAACCTCGCCTGTTTCGACGGAAACGGTAACGGTATTGTTATTGTTGTCAGTGATATTTAAAGTGTTGTTCATATTATCCTCCGTATAAGGCGTAACCGAACAGCCTATAAGACGAATTTCGTTCTCACCGACCCGCTCAGCCCGCCCTTTTTTTATTAAACCTTTTGCCCTTTTAGGGTAAGTGCTTGTGAGCTTATTTCCGAATTCGTCCNTTACAATTACGTTTTTTTCTATGGGTTTCTTCCCCCTTGCAACTTGATTACTATGTACCTTTAAAGCGGTCTGAANAATAAGCTTTAAAGGCAATTTGTGTGTATGCTGTTTTTTGTGATGGGTGCCGTCCCCTATNCATTTTTATTTTATCATATGCTTTGTGTATTGTCAAGGAATTTTACGGACTTTTACATGCTTTTTTATCGTCAAAATTGACAACACTCAAAAAAACTGTTATAATTAGCACTGAAAGTAATCTCCACATAAAAGAAAGGACACACCGAAATGCAGCTTACCGATATGGGAACGATCAAAGACTTATTTGCCCGTCATGGTTTTTCCTTTACCAAATCTCTGGGTCAGAACTTTTTGATAAACCCCTCTGTTTGCCCGAAGATAGCGGAGCAGGGCGGCTGTAACGATACCGTATGCGCCCTTGAAATAGGAACGGGTGTGGGAGTTTTNACCAAGGANCTGGCTCTCANAACAAAAAAGACGGTGGCTGTCGAGATCGACAAAGGACTTGAGCCGATTTTGGCTGAAACGCTGTCGGAGCTTTCTAACGTCGAGATCGTATTCGGAGATATAATGGAGATTGATTTAAAAAAGCTTTTTGATGAAAAATTCAAGGGCGAGGAAGTGGTGGTTTGCGCAAATCTGCCCTATTATATTACCTCTCCCGTGATAATGAGACTGCTTGAGGAAAGGCTGCCGATAAAATCACTTACCGTAATGGTACAAAGAGAAGCCGCCGACCGTATCTGCGCAAAGGTCGGAAGCAGGGAAAGCGGTGCGGTAACGGTAGCGGTNAATTATTACAGCACGCCAAAAAANCTGTTCAATGTTTCCCGCGGAAGCTTTGCGCCAAGTCCAAATGTGGATTCGGCNGTAATACGTCTTGATGTTGCCAAAGAAAAAAAATACAGCGTTGAAGACGAGGAGCTTTTTTTCCGCATTGTAAGAGCCGCTTTTTCGCAAAGAAGAAAGCAGATGATAAACCCTTTGGCGGCAGANCTGAAACTNCCCAAGCANAAGCTTTCGGAAATNCTCTTAAGTATAGGGATAAAATCAACGGCAAGAGCCGAGGAGTTATCTATGGAGNATTTNGTTACNCTGTGCAATACNGTGGGCAATATATGAAAACGACTGACATAAAAACGGTATCAGGAAAATGTAAAAAAATCGGGCGACCCTAAAAATAAAAAAAATAAAGAAGGAATATATTTATGAAATTAAAACTACTAAAGAGCATCGTGAGCATATTTGCCGCTGCAGCCGTATGTATGATCTCGACTTCTTCAATGTTGGTTTCGGCTGACGAAGCCGCATCTGAAACCGCGAAGTTTTTGAAAAGCATGGGTACGGGTTGGAATTTGGGAAACTCCTTTGATTCTGCCGGTGACTACACACGAGGCTGGCAGCCAAATGAAACCGGCTGGGGAAATCCTACTCCTACCAAAGAGCTTATCAAGGCAGTACATGCCGCAGGTTTTCAAACCATAAGAATTCCGGTGTCGTGGCATGACCATGCCGATGTCAATAATAATTATAATATTGACCCGTCGTGGATGAAAAAAGTAAAAGATACTGTTGATTATGCGTATAATGAGGGTATGTATGTAATTATCAATATACATCATGACAATATGGGAGTAAANGATTCCTTTGCTGAAGAAGGAGGATTTTATCCCAGCAGTGAAAAAAAAGACGAATCGATCAAATATCTTACTTCAATATGGAAACAGATCAGTAATGAATTTAAAAGTTACGGTGAAAGACTCATATTTGAGACGCTCAACGAACCGCGCTTGGCGGGAACCAATGAAGAATGGTGGTTCGACGGAAANAATGAAAAAGGCCTTGACGCGATAAAAACAATAAACTCCTTCAATCAGGAAATTGTCAATACTATCCGCGAAACAGGCGGAAATAATGCCGGCCGTTATATAATGGTTCCCGGTTACGCGGCCGGCCCCGATTTTTATAAATACGGATTTGAATTTCCTACTGACCCGGTAAAAGAAAATAACGAGCGTCTGCTGCTTTCCACTCACGGATATACTCCCTATGAGCTTTGCTTGGGCGGAGACAGAACAGAGTTNGATGCGTATGCCAAGAATGCAATAGACAATTTTTTCAAAATGATAGATGATAGATTCGTAAGCAAGGGAATATCGGTGGTAATGGGAGAATGCGGTATTTCGGATAAGGGCAACGCAAAAGCGAGAACAGAATGGGCTTCTTATTACTATTCCAAAGCCAAATCGTTGAATATTCCTTGTGTAGTGTGGGACAATGGCGGTTCTTCCGATCCGGGTGAAAATCACAGCTACATAAATCGCAACAATTATTCCGTTGAATCTAAGCAGGTTGTTGATGTTATTATGAAGCTTGGATTTAATATNGACCCCTCCGATAACGAACAGGTTTCGGAGACTACGCCACAGGAGACAACACCTCAGGTGACACAAGCTCAGGAGACTACGCCTCAGGTTACAACAGCATCGGAGACAACTTCTCAGGCAGCAACAGTTTCGGAAACAACTCCTCAGGAAATAACAGTTTCGGAGACAACATCTCATGCAACAACAGTTTCGGAAACAACGCCTCAGGAAACAACAGTTTCGGAAACAACTCCTCAGGAAACAACAGTTTCGGAGACAACGTCTCANGCAACAACAGTTNNGGANACAACNNCTCAGGNAACAACAGTTTCGGAGACAACGNCTCAGGCAATAACAGTTTCGGAAACAACGCCTCAGACCAATTCAACGGTTGCTGCTGAGGACACTGATAGTGATATAGTTGACGATAATAACAGCGGCTCAAACAATAATGACGCAAATACCAACACGGGAGCAGTTGTTCTTGTTATTGTAATAGCACTTGCTGTAATTGCGGTTGGCGCAGTTATTGTTATAAAGAAGAAATTTACAAAGTAAACTTCATAACANCACCAATAATCACAGCTTCCAAATATCTCTGTTATACTCCTCAATNGTGCGGTCAGATGAAAAATATCCCGCCATAGCGATATTTACAAGCATNTTTTCNGCCCNCTCGGTTCTGTTTTCATAATCCTTGTACGCTTTTTCTCTCGTTTTGACATACTCGTCAAAATCGGGNAAGGTCATAAACCAATCCTTGCCNATAAGCTCCTTTGAAAGCCGTTCAAGTCTTTCCTTATTGCCGACCTCCATAACCTCTTCGCTTGTAATAAAGTCTACCGCTTCCTGTATATCCTCGTTTTCCTCGTAGTACTCCTTNGCCTTGTAGCTTCCCTTTTTGTAGCGTTCCACAACGGTTTCGCTGAGATCGCCGAAAATATAAATATTATCGTCTCCNACAAGCTCGTGAATCTCTACGTTTGCTCCGTCCTCCGTACCCAAGGTAACGGCNCCGTTAAGCATAAACTTCATATTTCCCGTTCCGCTGGCTTCCTTTGAGGCAAGNGAGATCTGCTCGGAAATATCGCANGCGGGAATAAGCTTTTCCGCTTCGGTAACATTGTAATTCTCCACCATTACCACCTTAAGATAAGGGCTTACCTCGGGGTCCTTGCTTATGATCTCGCTTAAGCACAGTACAAGGTGAATAATATCCTGAGCGATAACGTAAGCGGGAGCCGCCTTTGCGCCGAAAATAACGGTTATGGGCGTTGAAGGCTTCTTGCCGCCCTTTATTTCAAGATACTTGTGAATTATATAAAGAGCGTTGAGCTGCTGCCTTTTATACTCATGCAGACGCTTTACCTGAATATCGAAGANCGAATTTTCGTCCACGTCAATTTTCTTGGCGTTCAAAAGGTGAGCTTTAAGCTGTTTTTTCTTAAGGCTCTTGATTTCAAGCAGTTTGCTTAAAACATCCTTGTCCTCTTTAAACTTCATCAGCTTTTTAAGCTCCATAGCGTCCTTTTTAAATCCGTCGCCGATAAGCGAGGAAATAAGCTCGGTAAGCTCGGGATTGCAGTGCAAAAGCCATCTGCGGAAGGTTATCCCGTTAGTTTTATTGTTGAATTTATCGGGATAAATCCGATAGAATCCGTTTAATTCCTCGTTCTTTAAAATATCGGTATGAAGCGAAGCAACGCCGTTTACGCTTATGCTGTAATGAATATCGATATGCGCCATATGCACGCGCTCGTCCCTGTCGATAATATACAGCTCCTTGTTATCGTACTTTCTCCTTACCTTATCGTCAAGCACCTCGATAATCGGCATAAGCTGCGGCACGACCTGCTTAAGATAAGCTATGGGCCACTTTTCGAGTGCTTCCGCAAGAATGGTGTGGTTGGTGTAAGCGCAAGCCCTGCTTACCGCATCGATAGCGTCGTCCATCTCCAGTCCGCGCTCCACAAGCAGTCTGATAAGCTCGGGGATAACCATTGTGGGGTGAGTGTCGTTTATCTGAATTACCGCGTAGTCCGCCAGATCGTAAAGCTTGCAACCCTTTGCAATACATTCGTCAAGCAGCATCTGCGCCCCCGCGGACACCATAAAGTACTGCTGATAAATTCTTAACATGCGTCCCGCGTCGTCGCTGTCGTCGGGGTACAGAAACAATGTAAGGTTCTTATCGGTCTGCTCCTTGTCAAAGTCAATACCGTTTTTAACTATGGATTCGTCAACGGTGTCTATGTCAAAAAGATGAAGCTTATTTGTAGTGCTGCCGTAGCCAGTAACGTTTATATCATACATTCTGGCGGTAACGGAGCCTTTTTTGAATTTAACGGGGTAGGTCTTATTTGTTTTGATGAGCCAGCTGTCGTCGGTGAGCCATTTGTCGGGTACAGCCGTCTGCTGATTGTCCTCAAAAACCTGTCTGAAAAGACCGAAGTGGTACTTTAAGCCCACGCCGTCGCCGTTTAAGCCCAAGGTTGCAATGGAATCCAGGAAGCAGGCGGCAAGTCTGCCCAATCCGCCGTTGCCCAAAGAGGGTTCGTTTTCTATCTCTTCGATCCTGCAAATGTCCCTGCCGTTTTCCGCAAGCTGTTTTTTGACCTCGTCGTAAATGCCCAAATTTATAAGGTTGTTGGACAAAAGCTTTCCGATAAGAAATTCGGCGGAAAAATAGTAAAGCTTTTTCTTGGAGACGGGACGCTGCTTTGCCTCCGCAAGCTTCTGCACCTCGTCCAGAAGCGCGTAGTAAATTTCCTCATCTGTACATTCGGCAACGGTTTTGCCGTACTTTGATGTGATAAGCTCGGAAATATTCATATTATTCCTCCTTTAATACGGTAAGCTAAGCTATTTTATCACTTTGCCTATTGCAAAATATAATTTTTTCTGTTATCATTATAATATCTTAATTATCCTATTTCTTGCATTATTCTGCCGATTTTTTGCACAATACTATCTTTTTACAGGAGATAACCATGGACAAAGCCCAATATCAGAACTACCGCGAGAACAAAAAGCACACTCCCGACTACTTTCCCTACAACACCTACCTTTGCACCATTCCGCTGGATTTCGGCTCGGTAAAGCTTCACTGGCATGATGAGACGGAGCTTATCATTATTAAAAAGGGAGAGGGAAAGATAAGCGTAGACCTTACGGAATACTGCGTAAAAGCGGGAGACATTGTCTTTGTGCCCTCGGGAAAGCTTCATTCCATTGAACAAAAAGAAAGCATGATAATGGAATACGAAAATATAATCTTTAAATCGTCTCTCCTACGGTCAACAGATACCGATGACTACTGCTTCAAAAGCTTTATAGAGCCTATTTGCGGAGGTGAACTTACCACTGCTTCCCTTATCGACGAGACCTTAGCCTGCCACTCGGAGCTTTCCTCCCTTATTTCTTATATAGACAAGCTTTGCGATGAAAAAGGCTTCGGCTATCAGTTGGGGGTAAAGGGCTGTCTTTATCAGGTAATATACCTGCTGCTTACCGAAGGCGAAAGAAAGACGGCGGCGGGGGCAAGCAAAAAATCCTTGGAAAAGCTTAAGATTATTCTTGCCTATATTGAAAAAAATTATCAAAAGCAAATTTCAATCGAGGAAGCAGCAAGCTGCTGTTATTACAGCAAATCTTATTTTATGAGATTTTTCAAGGAAACGGTCGGTATGTCCTTTGTTGAGTATCTTAACAATTACCGCCTCGATATTGCCGCGAAAAAGCTTAAGGAAACGGGCGACAATATTTTAAATATTGCGATAGACTGCGGATTTGAAAATCTTTCTTATTTTAACAGGAAATTTAAGCAAAGATTTAACGTTACTCCTGGAAAGTATCGTTCAATTTTACCGTACGCCTATAAATAGCGCAAAATCTCAACTCCTCCGCAATATACCCTATCGAAGCCCCCCGCTCGCCTAACTCGTCGGCTTTGAGCTTTACTTCCTCATACACCTCGTTCATCAGTTTCTCGATCTCCCTTTCCACAATAAACACCGTATCCTCGTATGCTTTATCGAAGCGATTCGCCAAACGAATTACGATTCTCAGCTTATCAAAAACTCCGTTGAAAGCAGCCTTTTGCTCCTCGTTTAAATACGGCTCCAGCTTTTCCGTCTCCCCTTTGAGATAAAACAGCAGTGTATTTTCCTTAAAGGCCTTATCGCCGTAATTTTTCTTGGCGGTAAAGCTCACCCTTTTCGGGTCGTCAAAGGCTTTAACAACATCGTCGGAAAGACTGCCGAAAAATTCAGCCGCATTGCCCATTTGTTCTTTAAATGCTGATAATCCGTCAAAAAGCTTTTTGTGAGCCGGAGTACAAATGGCGTCCAGATCGGCGGAAAAAGTAATAATTTCCAGTCGGGAGACGTAATCCTCAAACCATTCGACCGTTATATCCTCAAGAAGCCCAAAGGAAAGCTCCCGTGTAATATCCGAAACGCCTTCCGCTATATAAGAATAAGGCAGCTCGCGGTTTTCCATTAAGAGCTTATACACGGCTTTACCCGTTTCCACCGCCTTTTGTATTTCCCGCCGCGCGGCAGTGCGCATATCCTCAAATATCAGTGCCGCCAATTCGTTGAAAAATTCCGAAATATTGCATGATTTTATTCGGGCATTTTGAGACAGAGTATCCAATTTGTTTAATATGGGCCGAAACAGATCACGACGCTCCGCATTTGACCTTGAAATCGTCAGCCCCGCCTGAAAAGCAGCGGTATCGGACTGAAACACCGCGTATTCCACCGTCTTTACTATCATAAACATTGCCGTTATCTCATCGGGACGCTGTTCAATGGCGGTAACGCGCTCTAACGCTTCCGTAAGCTTATCCGACATGGCGTCCGTTTTATTTGCTATATAATCCCAAAGCTTTGACATGCCCGCTTCGGAATCCGATTTGCCGTTTGTTCTTATATATTCCGCCGTTTCCTTTGCCTGAACTATTAAGCCGTTTAATTCACGAATAATTTCGTCCGTTGCCTTTGAATACATCACAGCGCATCTCTCCTTTTGCTTTTTAATTTTCGGGAAGCCGGTAAAAGAATGATATTTCCTGTATTCCGTCGGAGTTATGCCCATATATGACCTAAAGCTGCGGGTAAAGCCCTCGTGAGAGTCATAGCCGTACCTTAACGCTATTTCAAGCACGGTATTATCCGTTTGTGCGAGCTCCTCCGCCGCTAATGCGATCCTTCGCTTAGTCACGTATCTCATAACGCTGTCGCCTACCGCCTCGCGGAATATTCGCTGATAGTGATATTTGGAAAAGTGCAGACTTTCCGCCAGGCTTTCCACAGTCAGTCTTTCATGTATTTTCTCCTCGATCATGGCAAGGGATTCAAATACGGTGTTTTCATTGTTCATTTTATAATAAGTTCCCTCCCATTTACAAATTGATAATATCATATGAAGCTTCCGTTAAATAAATTATAGCAGCAGGGGAAAGCTTTTTCTTGACGAAAAGTGCGGTAATATCAAAGGCGAGCCGTTATGCGGTTCGCCTTTGAATGTTATGTTTTTCTCGCTGAAAACCCTGAAATTTAATCTTTATTGATGTGAGCTTATTGGCGGCAGATATTCGATATTGCAGCTCAACACCATGTTGTTCCTGTCATAAGATTTGTAGAAGCAGCTGAGAATCCGTTCCGTTGCGTCTTTTGCATTATCCTTTTCGGCTCCCGTAAGGATCACCATATACTGTACGCTGCTGAATCGGAAGGTTACGCACGAAGCGTCCAAGGTTACGTCTACCGCGCTTTTAAGGTATTCCATCGCCTCGTCACGATCGGCAACCGTCGGGGATTTATCCGCGGCGGGCGTTACCGTTATCAAAACAAGCTGCATTTCCTGTTCGTTTTTCTCATAGACGCTTTTTACCAAATCGTATATCCTGATAAATTCGGGAGAATCAACTCCGTAAGCCTCGCTTTCGGAATCGTCGTTTACGATTCTGCTTACTATCTGCTCCATATCCAGACCATAAAGATCTCTGTTTCTTCCTTTAGGCGACTTGCTGTACAAATAATAGCCGTCCTGCTTGAGCTGCTTCATATAGAACAAAGCCTTGTCCGCCGCGATAAGAAGCATAGAAAAATCGCGCCCGACCTCAACGGAAAGTGCTCCGCCGATACACAGGTGATTGTCTTCGTATTCGGACATTTCGCAAAGCGTTTCCTTAATGTCGGAGCAAAGTCTTGACATCAGCTCCTCAAACGCCTTGCGTTCGGTCAAGCCACCCGCGAAGCACAGAAAACCGCTGCCGTCGTACCGTTCCACTACAAGCTCCTGCTCCGAATGTAAAGCCTCGGCAACCGTTTTTATAATAGTGTCGCCGGCAACTATTCCTTTCTTTTCGTTAATACCGTGAATATTTGTAACATTCACGATAAATAATCCGCCGTCCTTGGTTTCCAATGCTTCGGTTATTATCCGTTCACCCGCGTTTTTGCTGAAAACGCCTGTAAGATAATCATGATCGCCGTCATAAGTCTTATTTTTAAACCCGATAACGCTTTGAAGCAGCTCGGCACTTTGTTCCGCAATTCCCTTTTTCTCAACCTCGGCATCGGTATCTGTGTCGGGACTTAACCGGTCAAGCTTACCGTCCTCAATCATTTTAATAAAAATTTCCGTCAGCTTTGAATCGAACTGAGTTCCGCTGCAGCGTTTCATCTCAGCCTTTACCGCTTCGTCGGTCAGCCTTTTTCTGTAAACGCGGTTGCTTGTCATCGCGTCGTATGCGTCCGCTATTCCGATGATTCTTGCCATCTCGGGAATTTCGTCGCCCTTTAATCCAAGAGGATAGCCGCGGCCGTCATAACGCTCGTGATGAAAACGTGCGCCCTCGTCAAGCCCGTCTATCATATTGTTTCCGCTTAAGATATTGCCGCCGATCTCCGCGTGCTTTCTCATCAAAGCGTACTCGCTGTCCGTAAGCTTTCCGGGCTTATTGAGTATAGAGTCGGGTATTCCGATTTTGCCTATATCATGCAAAAGGCCTATATATTTTACGTTTGAAACTCTTTCCTCACTGTAACCAAGCTCCCGCGCCAATGCCGAGGAATACTCCGCGACACGGTAAGAATGTCCTTTTGTGTACTCGTCCTTTGCGTCTATTATGTTGGCTATTGTAGTTATCGTCTGAAGCGTAACGCGCTCCAGCTGATGCTGTTTGTCGTTTATGGATTCTATGTACTCCTTGTTTTCCTTTACAATGCGGCTGTATATTCGTGACGCGATATAAGCAAACGCGAAGCAGAAAAGAATCATTCCGAGCTGTATCTCCACGTCCTTAATATCCTCGGAGGTCACATAACCTATTATAAAGAATCTTACAACACACACGATATTTGCCGCTAAAGCAACGAGACCCATAACCAACACCAGCCTCGGAGAATGATACAGCACAATAAGCGAAAGCATTGGGATTATGTATCCGTAGGTCATTACCGTGTTGGTATTCAGCAGCACAAAGGTATACATCAAAAGATAACCTGCCACGGCAAAGTAGCGCAGCTTTGCGCTGTTCCTGTCATGCAGATAGTACACAAAGCACAGTACCGCAGGAATAATCGTTACCGACAGGAAAGCTGTCATATACGGCAAATCGCGGTGTCCTCTTAAAAATTCACCGAAATAAGTTACGGTCAGGACAACAACGATAGCCAGCCAGCCTATCATCAGATACCTGTTAAGTTTTCTTAATTCTCTGTCCATAAAAACTCTCCTTATACGAGTAATACCAATCACTTTTATAACAAGGGATCAGTATAAAACATAATAAAAGCATGTGCTTTTACAATGTTTCTCCGGCTTCCACGGAGAAGTTCGCGGTTTTCGTATTTGCGGGGATTCTTAAATAATACTAATCCCTTTTGAACTGTGGGTATTACGTCAGTTAAAAAAGGGATTGGTGTAATACGGCAAGGCTCTTGTCCGTGACAAGCCGACAGCCGATTTATTCATGAAATATTATAACATAACATAATTGGTAAAGTCAACCATAAAAATAGTTTATTTTTTTAGGAATACCGAGCAAAGGCGCGGCATTGAAAAAACAAGGGTCTGTAAAAAGATAACCCGCCAAAACCAAGCGATAATGAGGTTTTAACGGGTTAATATTATTTTTATAAGATGTTAACATGAGAAGCGGCGGCTTCGCCGCTTTCTTTTTATATTCAGATCTCGCCGAAATTTATTCCGTTACCTTAATATGCAAATCGTTAAGCTGCGCTTCATCAACCGCAGCGGGACACTCCGACATCAGCTCGCTTGCATCCTTGATCTTGGGGAACGCGGTAACGTCTCTTAAGCTCTCGGCACCGCAAAGCAGCATTGTAAGACGGTCAAGTCCGATACCCATACCGCCGTGGGGAGGTGCGGCGTACTTATACGCGTTTACAAGGAAGCCGAATTTCGCTTCGATCTCCTCGTCGGTAAGTCCCAACGCTTCAAACATTCTCTGCTGCAATTCGGAGTCGGTGATCCTGATCGAACCGCTGCACAGCTCCGTACCGTTTAAAACAAGATCGTATGCCTTAGCGAAAACCTTTTCGGGAGCGGTTTCAAGATATTGCAGGCATTCGTCGTTGGGCATGGTAAAGGGGTGGTGCATCGCGTCCCAATGATCAGTCTCGTCATTGTATTCAAAGAAAGGAAAATCGGTTATCCACAGGAAATTGTATCCCTCCGGGATAATGTCAAGCTGTTTCGCGGTTTTCAGTCTGAGCGCGCCCAAAACAGGAAGCACTACCCTGTTTTTATCCGCAACGATAAAGGCGGCGTCTCCCTTTTCGCAGCCAAGTGCCTGTAAAATATTCTCCAATTCTCCCTCCGCCAAAAACTTTCCGAAGGAACAGTTGGGAGCGTCATCGACCCACCTGATGTAAGCCAAGCCCTTTGCCCCTATTCCCTTGACAAATTCGGTAAGCTTATCTATCTCCTTGCGGGTAAATACGGCTGCTCCGTTTTTGGCGACAATACCCCTTACGCTTCCGCCGTTCTTTACGGCGTCGGCAAATACGGAAAATCCCGTGTCCTTGACCGTTTCGCTTAAATCGGTAATGATCATTCCGAAGCGGGTATCGGGCTTATCCGATCCGTACATTGCCATAGCGTCATTGTACTTAAGTCTCGGAAGCGGCATGGGAACATCTATCCCCATAACCTCTTTCATCAGCCTTTGAACCAATCCCTCGCCAACAGCCAGAACGTCGTCCACGTCCACAAAGCTCATTTCCATATCGATCTGCGAAAACTCAGGCTGTCTGTCGGCGCGCAGATCCTCGTCGCGGAAACAGCGGGCAAGCTGTATATAACGGTCAAATCCCGCCACCATAAGAAGCTGCTTATATATCTGAGGAGACTGCGGGAGCGCGTAAAATTTTCCTTGATGTACTCTTGACGGTACAAGATAATCACGCGCGCCTTCGGGAGTTGATTTCATCATCATGGGAGTTTCAAGCTCGATAAAGCCGTTTTCATAGAAATAGTCCCTTGTCACCTTGGCGATCTTGGAACGCTTTATCAGATTATCCTGCAAGGTCTTTCTGCGCAGATCGAGATAACGGTACTTAAGTCTTAATTCCTCGTTTACGTTGGTGTTGTCGATGATTTCAAAGGGAGGCGTCTGCGCCTTTGAGAGAATACGCAGATCGTTTACGAGAATTTCAACATCGCCCGTCTTAATCTCGTTGTTTACGCTTTCGCGCTTTCTTAAAAGCCCCTTTGCCATTACTACAAATTCGCTTTTTACCGTCTTTGCCTTAGCGAAAATCTCTTTATCGGTGGTATCGTCGAATACAAGCTGAACGATTCCCGTTCTGTCGCGCAAATCTATGAAAATAAGACCGCCCTTATCTCTGACGCGCTGTACAAATCCGCCTACCGTTACTTCGCTTCCTACGCCCTCCACCTCTCCGCAGTAGTGAGAGCGGTGAAGTCCTGCCATTAAATCCGCCATTTTATATATTGTCCTTTCTTTTTGCCGTTTGCTTAATCAAGAAATTCAACCTTACCGCTGTCGATATGATAAACCGCGCCGCAAACCTTAACGTCCTCCGCAAGCTTAAGGCTTTCCTTAATTATCGTGACGCTTCTTTCAACATTCAAACGGCAAGCCTTGTCCTCGTCCTTTTCGTCGCCTACCGCCTTGCGTATTTCGTCGGTTATGGTCTTGATATATCCCGCAGGCTCGCTGTTCAAAGCCGCACCGACAGCACCGCAGTGAGTATGACCCAGCACTACCACCAGCTTGCTGCCAAGGTGGTCCGCCGCGTAGTCAACGCTTCCCAACTGATGATTGTCCATAACGTTTCCCGCAACACGGATAGTGAAAATCTCCCCTATTCCCGCGGAAAAAACGCTCTCGGGAATAACTCTGGAGTCGGAGCAGGTTATAACGATAGCGTAGGGAAATTGTCCCTCATCGCAGGTTTTCTTTCTTATCTCGGGGGAAACGTCTCCCGGATTTGACTTTGCGTTCAAATAGGCTTGATTGCCCTCTTTTAACTTTTCCAGTGCCTTTTCGGCAGGCATACCCTGATTGTGCATAGCTTTCTCCGTTTCCGCCTGTTGTTTTGCCGGTGGCCTTGCCGTAAAGCTCGTTTACAGCACCGCCCAACGTAACACAGATTCAGGCATTAAGATTTTAGTCATTGTGCTTCAAAGCCCGACAAAAGGCTTTGAGCATGTATCGGCTTTTATCAAAGTATACCATATGGGGAAAAAATTGTCAACTGCCTAACCAACATCATAATTCATAATACGGCCGCATATTTTAATCCAACCCAAAATGCTTCGCCAATGTAGCAAGCGTCTCGTCTTTGGTATCGATTTCGGGATCGCTTCTTATAACAGTAAAAAAGCCGCTGTTTAAAAACTCGTCATAATATTTCTGACTGTTAATTCTCGCAATGCAGTCTTTAAAATTTCGGAGTGTTTTTTCGGGGTCGGGACACTTGTAAATTTCAGATAATAAAAATTGCTTTTCCTCATCTTCGCGGTCAAAAAATTTTTCAACGGACAGCGACTGAGGGGATAACATAACGGCGACATGATCGTAATCCGATATTTCCTTTAAAATATCGCAGGGAATGTTGGTATCGACTATCACTTTTCCGTTTCCCGAACGTCTTATAAGCTCCGCTATCTCAAATCCCGCCGTTTCTCTTGCGTTTCCGTTGCACCAGCTTTCAAATTCATCGGGAGTGCGGCTGACATACTCCTGCCAATTTATTTTTGTGTTGAAGTAATTGATATTAGGCTGAAGCTCTTGTGTAACAACGGACAGTATTGTATCCATGTTGTAATTTTCTTCACAATGTATCATATTGTATTTTTCCGCCAGCATTTTACACATTGTTGATTTTCCCGCATAGGCGGTACCGTTGATAAAATAACAGTTTCTTAAATAATGCTTCAAAATATTGTTTTCAATGTTCATAAATTCCCTCTTTTCTTTATTATACCACAAGTATATTACTATAATAAAATAACGCCGTGTTAAAAAACGGCGTTAGAATTATAAGAATCATTCGGCATATTCCGCTTTATAGGTTATTCCGTCTCTATCAAACAGATCGGTCAATACCAAATCCCTTTCATTGTACATTAAGGTAAAATCATCGCTGTAAATCGAATGAATGCCCTTATCGGAAATATTAAGAAGCTTTTTTTCGTCAAATTCCGCTGAAATGTATATATCAATGATCTCCAGCAAAATTTCGGCACAGCCCTTATCCCTTGAGTAAGAAACAAGGTTGTCCAAAGCACCTTTGGGAATACCGTCCGTAACGTCAAGGTAAGGAGTTCTCACTTCACCGCTTTGCAGACGGTAGTAATGCTGCAAATCCTGCTCATTCAAGGCGTAATTTCTGAGATATACAATTGACTTAGGCCCCCTGTACTGCATTACCGCGGCCAAATACACGCTGTCTCCCTTTTTATCGAAAATGTTAAAGGAATAATCCGTGTCGCTGCTGTCAAGGTTTCTTATAAATCCGTCATAGCTTGAAACCGAACCGTGAGTAAAACCGTTTTTTATCAGTTCATCTGCGTAGTAATCAACGGTAAAAGCGTTTTTGAGCCAGGACAGGCCTATAAAATCGGTTATTCCCTCATTTTCGGCATACTTAAGGTACTTTTCCGATACGTAAAGCTTTATTTTATTGCCGCCCAAAAGCTGCAAGTCGATCATTTCGGGATCGTTTATATATTCCGCCGCCGACTTGTATTCTTCCCTTACCTCTTCGCTTAATAACGGGTCGAAATCGGTAAGCATGGAATCGTCCGCACAGTAAAACAGATCGTCGTACCTTGCGTATATGGGAGCAATATACAAATACCGGGAATTTAAGCTTTTAAAAAGTGAAAAAACGTTGTACAGCACCTCGTCCACTTCAAGCTCTTTATTGGGATTCCGATTGATCTCGTATATATTTACAACGCCTTCAAAGCCCTCCTTGTCGTGAAAAAGCTGAAATGCCTTTTCCGAGGCTTGGTTATAAAGCGCGGTAACCGCTCTGTTTTCGGAATTTACGTTGGCCCCGTCAGCACCCAGATAATATTGAAAAACAAATTCCCCGCTGTCGTTTACGGTCCTGTTTGCTTCAATCCTCGTCCAGCCGCCGTCGGGATTTATAAATACCACAAAGCAGTACACTAAAAGAGCAACGCCGATAATAAGGAATAAAACCGCCGCTATTGCTCTTTTTTTGGTGTTTTCATCCGACAGCTCGATCCTTTGTACGGGTCTCGGTTCTATCGTTCTCCTGTTTTTTACGGTACGTCCCAATTATATCACCGCAAACAGCAGCATAAGCAAGAACAGCACCACAATTACGCCGATAGTGACAAATCCCGCGATCGCGCCCTTCTTAAGCATTTTATAATTACGGATATAGTTTTTCTTTTTAAATATAAGCGCGGCAGGCAATCCCAAAATAGGCAGCAGGAATGCCAGCACGGCCAGGAAAAAGCTTCCCGTATCTCCCGCGGGGTGAGCGATAATCTCCGCCTCGGCCTTTTCATTAGCCTTGACCTCGTCATGAATTACCTTTTCATGGCTCTTCACCTCGTCAATGGTTATGGCCTTGACGGGAATATTGGCTTCACGAAGCTTTTTATACTCCTCGATCTCCTTTTTGTTGCCATAAACATAGTGATCGTGCCCTATGTTGACAAACTCGGGCTTATCGGTGCTGTAATCATGAATAGAGGGATCGTAGGTATACAGCACCTTGTTCTTTTCAAGCTTGGGATCGGGTATAGGTATGGCGGAAATAAGGGAGTGAGTATAGGGGTGCAGAGGATAGTTGAACAGCTCCTCCGCTTCCGCGACCTCTACGATCCTGCCCTTGTAAATAACGCCTATACGGTCCGAAATAAATCTGACAACGGAAAGGTCGTGAGCGATAAACAAGTAAGTAACATGCTTTTCCTTTTGGAATTTCTTCATAAGGTTAAGCACCTGCGCTCTGATGGAAACATCAAGTGCCGAGATAGGCTCATCGGCTACTACCAGCTCCGGCTCCATTACCATGGCGCGGGCAATTCCGATTCTCTGACGCTGACCGCCCGAAAATTCGTGAGGATAACGGGTCAAATGCTCAGGAAGCAATCCTACCTCGTTTATCATATTCTCCACCTTGCGCACTCTGTCCGCCTCGTTTTCAAAAAGGTGGAAGTTGTACAAGCCCTCGGAAATGATATAATCGACCGTGGCGCGCTCGTTCAGCGACGCAGCGGGGTCCTGGAATACCATTTGTATATTTCTTATTACCTGACGGTCAAGAGAATGGGGGATCTTACCCGAAATACGAACGCCCTTGTACTGAATCTCGCCGCCCGCCAGCGGATTAACACGTATAACCGCGCGTCCCACTGTTGTCTTGCCCGAACCGGACTCGCCTACAAGAGAAAAGGTCTCGCCCTTATAAATATCAAAGGACGCGTCCTGAACGGCCTTTACGGCATTATCGCCCTTACCGAAGGTAATGTCCACGTTTTTAAGGGACAGAAGTATTTCTCTGCCGTCCTTATCCAAGGGTCCGTGTTCGGGAAAACGCGTTACACGTCCCTGCTTTTCAGTTTCTTGATTAACATTAGCCACTTTTATTACGCTCCTATATATTAAATGCTTTTACCAGCTTCTCATGGACATTCTGAATACCCTCCGGCTTTTCGATTTTCGGAGAGCGCGGGTCTAACAGCCATGTTTTGGCAAAGTGGGTATCGGTCACCTTAAACATGGGCGGCTCAAAGAGCGTGTCCACTCTAAGGCAGTAAGGGTTGCGGGGCGCGAAGGAATCGCCCGTGATGCTGTTGTAAAGAGAGGGAGGGGTACCCGTAATGGAATACAATTTCGTGTTTCTCTCCGCAAGCTGAGGAAGCGAGGAGAGCAAGGCCCATGTGTAGGGGTGACGCGGGTCGTAAAATACGTCCTCCACCGTTCCCAATTCCACTATCTGTCCCGCATACAAAACAGCCACGCGGTCGGCAATATTTGCCACAACACCCAAGTCGTGAGTAATAAAGACGATAGTATAGTTAAATTCCTTCTGCAAGTCCTTTATAAGCTGCAAAATCTGCGCCTGAATCGTAACGTCGAGAGCAGTGGTCGGCTCGTCGCAGATAAGTATCTTAGGCTGGCATGACAAGGCTATTGCTATAACTATTCTTTGTCTCATACCGCCCGAATACTGGAAAGGATAGTCGTCGAAACGCGCCTCGGCGTTGGGAATACCTACCTTTCTCATAAGGTCCATGGCTCTGTGTCTTGCTTCAAACTCCGAGCAGTCCTGGTGCTTCAGAATAACCGAGGTGATCTGCTTTCCGATAGTGATTATCGGGTTTAAGGAGGTCATGGGGTCCTGGAATACGGTAGCTATTCTGTTGCCTCTTATCTGTGTCCAGTCTCTCTGATCCTTTATCTTCGCAAGATCGATAACGCAGGTGCCGTGAAGCTTTTCGGGTGTTTCGTCAAGGTATTTTACGCGGAAAATAACGTTGTTGAATACGCCGTTTCTTTCCTCCTCGTTATCGAGGTCGATACCGAGGGTGTAAGCCTTTTTGAACGCCTTCAAAAGTCCCGAGATCATCTTCGTGCGCTTATTTAAGCTGTATCTTCCTACCGAAAGGTAAATTTCCTTTGCGATGATCTTGTTCCTTTTCTTGGACTTTTCGGAAGCGTCCTTCGTTACAGCCTTGGCATGCTCCGCTTTAAGGGCGGCAAGCTTTTCGTTATACTTTTTTGTGTATTCGGAATCGGCGTCGGCAGCCTTCTTTTTTTCCGCCGTAAGATGCTTGCTTTCGTTTTCCTTATTCTTGATTCGAATCTCAAGCTCGGAAACCTCGGCGTTGATCTTATTTATTTTTTCCTTATCCGTTTTTGAGGAAAGGGTCTGCTTTAAATTAAACAGATCCGTTTTTCTGTGAACAAGCTCCTTAAGCTCGTCGTCCAGCTTTTTTCTTTCCTCGTCGGTCAGCTCATATCTGCTCTTGTTTTCCGATTCAAGCTTCAGAATTTCGCCGTATACAGCCGCGCCGTTTTCAAGCCTTGCGTGCTCGTTCAGCTTTCTTTCGATCCTTTCAACGGTTTTGACCGCCGAGGAATTAAGCTTGACCGAGGTATCGGAGAGATAATCGTCGTTAAAAACGATTTCTCCGTTGCTGATAAATCCGTTTGAATCCAACATTCCCGCAAAGGTTTTGGTAAAAACGGACTTGCCCGAGCCCGATTCGCCCACTATGGCTATGGACTCGTTTTCATAAATATCTAAGGAAATACCGCGTATGGCGGTAAGCGTTCTTCCTCTTACGTGGAATTTAACGTCTAAGTCCTTTACCGATAACAATACATTATTCTTATCCATTTTTATGATCATTCCTTTCCTCTTGAGGAGCATTTGTGCCGAAGCGATATTTAATACTGTTTTCAAATTAAAAGCTTGCAAAATTTCCGTGGATAATTTGAAAATAGTGCTTAGGGTGTAATTCCAATTTAAAATATTTATAGATTGATTTTAAATTGGAATTAGCATAAGGCACAAATGCGACGGGTTTGAAAGAACACATTTTTCACGTTCTTTCAAACTTGCTCTCCCTTACATATGTGTTCTCGGGTCGGACGCGTCACCGAGGTTCTGACCTACAACATATAAAACCACGGTAATGATAGAAGCGACTACAACGGGACTCCAGAACTCAAATTCCCAGCCGGGAGTTACCATCGCGCTTTCCGATTCAAATATAAGACGTCCCAAGGACATATCCTTAAGTCCCATTCCGATATAGGAGAGGAACACTTCGTAAGAAATGTAGGAGGGTATTTCCGTTGCCAGCAAAGTAACGATTATAGACGTCATAAAAGGAAGAATATTTTTTATCGCTATTTTAAAGGTAGATGTTCCGAGACATTTCGACGCTAAGTTATACTCTCTGTCGCGGATAATAACGACCTGCGTTCGTATAAAGTAAGCAATGGCTATCCAACCCGTAATGGTAAGAGCCATGACCATTGTCCAGAAGCTTGCGGTAAAAAGCATTACCATAACGGAGATAAACAGAATATAAGGTACGTTGCCTATGATGTTGTAAACCTCCATCATGATTATATCGACCTTTTTGGAGAAGCCCCAAACGGCACCGACAATAACGCCCACCGTCATATTTATGGCGGCGCAGACAAAGGCAAGCGAAATGGATATTCTCGAGCCGTTCCAGATAGCGTCAAAGGTAGACTGTCCAGCGTTGCCCGTACCCAAAATCCAGTGAATGCTGAAGCCGAATTTTTCTATTGCGGCCGATGGTGTAAGATGCTTGGTGCTGGAGTCCATAAGGTTTGTATATTTATCGTATTCGATAAACATGGGGTAAATGTAAGCAAAAAGAATGAGAATGCCCAATATGGCAAGAATCACTATATTAAGCTTATTTCTGAAAAATACGCGGAATACCGAGTGCCAGTAAGAATAACGGGGAGCGGTGATTTTCTCCGATTCCAGATCGTTATGGTCAACCCGTGAAAAAAGCTCTTCTTCCGTAAAGCCGCAGCCCTTGAAATCATAATCCATAATAACAGTCCTTTCTTTATTATCTTATCTGCTTTTTGAGGTGAACGAAATGCGTGGGTCTACCATAGCCATAAAGATGTCACCCAAAATTATCGACAGCACGGACAGAACGGCATAAAACAAAGTAACGCCGACGATAACGCCGTTATCGTATTTGTTGATAGCCTCGGTCAGCAGGTTACCTGCACCGGGGACAACATAAACGCGCTCGGTAATGATCGCGCCTGTCAGTGCGAAAAGGACGCTCCCGGGTATGCCGTGAACAATAGGAATAATTGCGTTTTTCAGTATATGCTTGGAGAAAATTTCACCCTCGGTCAGACCTCCCGAACGGGCGAACTTAACATAGTCCGAATTTTGCTGGTCTATCATATAACGCCTTAACCATTTCATAAGGTTTGCAATGGACGGCAAAGCCAATGAAACGATAGGCAGAACATACATGAGCTTGCTTGAGGACTCCATGTCAAAGGTGGTAGGCAATCCGAAGTTTCCGCCGATAGCCTTGAACAGGAAAATATACGCAAGGGAGGGAACGGCGATAATGAATATGATATAAACCGTACCCAGCTTGTCCAGGAATTTTCCCTTTTTTCTCGCCATGAGTATTCCAAGGGGAACACCGAGCAGATATGACATTGCTACGGAAATAATACCGATAACAAAGGAGTAGCCCATTTTTGAAAAACCGTTGCGCTTAAGGTCTACGTTGGTATAATCATTGTCAAAGCGGTCAATATTTACCTTGCTGCCTTCTCTCGAACCCGCCGCATAGGTCGCGGTGTGAAGATTGTCGGCACTCATTTCGGTAAAGCCCGTAGGGAAAGTAACCTCCGACAGTACATAAGAACCCTGAGAATTTGTCATGGTCTTAAATACGTCAACACCCTGCGTTACGGTATAGGAGGTACCTAAGTTGATCGTTACCAAATTCTGATGTATAAACGGAAACTCTCCGTCACAATACAAAAGGTATCTGTGGGTCGTGCCGTTTCCTATAATGGCGGGTGAGAACTTATTTCCTCCGTAAAGCGGATCGTTCCATGTGAAGGTAAGCCCTCTTTCGCCAATATCTTCTTTTACGTTGTTAATGTTATCCACCGTTATAAGCCTTGAAAAATAATTCAAAAGACGTGTAATAAGCGGATGATCCTTATAGGCATAAAGCTGCTGCTGTCCGCCGTCGGCAACCTTTCTGGCGTTGACCATGACAGCGTCCAGTCTCTCTACGGTATAGCCCCTGGATTCATAATACTCCTTAAACTTGGCAGTATATTCCTTTACTATATCCGTATCCTTGTCCGCAGTTCTTCCGAGCGTAACGGCAGCCTGTCTCGTTTCCTCGTCGATCTCACCGCTTTTGGTCAGGGATATAAGGTAATCGGCATAAGTGACATAATCCAAATAGCCGTATTCCTCCCATCTGGTATAACGGTAGGTGCTTTTCGAGTTATTTAAGCTTCTTGTATAAAGTGGGTCGCTTGCGAATATCAAGGTACGGTTCATAAGGGAGTAGATAAGTATCATAACGATAACCACCACCATAAAAACAGAAAACAAACCGTGGAGCAAGCGTTTAAATAAGTATTTCAGCATAGTCAATCTCTCTCTCGGCGCGGAAAAACCGTCGCCGCCTTACGGGTTTTTTGAAATTTTACAGGAAATATAAAATAAATAAGCAGGGCAACCCGCGGCAATCCCTTTATCGGATGCCGGTGTTGCCCAAGCTTATCTATGGTTTATTGAAGCGAAACGGGGCAATCATTACGCCGCAATAAAAATTTTACATTTGAGGATTTCCCTCGGTAATCTTAATATACGCCGATCATCTTGGTCATATCGCCTGTGTAATCGGGAAGCATTGTATTAAGATAGGTCTGAGGATCACCGTAGTCAGGACCCCAACCGCCGTTATCGCAGGAGTTGTAGTTTGCATCCGCAGCGGACTCGAAGTAGTAGGTAGCGTCATACCACTCAGCGTATCCGTTGGAGCAGGGGATAAGATCGATAACGATCATACCGTCGAAGGTGCCTTCAACAGACTGCTTGTATGCGTTAGCACGGTTTGCGAATACGTCAACCTCCTGAGCATAAGGGAAGTCGAAGTGGAGAGGATTCTCCTTGGAAATCTCAACGCCCTGTGCAGCAAGCTCTTCAATTGCCTTCTCGAACTCTGCCTTAGCGTTGTCTACATTATACCAACCGTCAAAGCCGTCGCTGGAGCCTGCTCCGTCATCGGCATCGGGATCGTAAACCTTAATGGGATAACCGTCGGCTGTGATCTGAGCCTGAACGATCTCGCCGTACTGAGTGCCGGCAGGGAAAGAGGTAGCTGTGCCGTTGATGTCAACGGTGATGTCCTCGTCAAGCTCAACGAAGTTGCCGGGTGTGTAGGAGTTTCTGATAGAAAGGTCCTTAACGCCCTCGCCTACCAACTGAGCGTTGTAGGTGCTTCTGTCAAAGCCGTAGCCGATAGCAAGACGGAAATGCTGATTCTGCATAGCAAGGTTAGCTCTTACCTTCTGCTCGTCGGTCATATTGGAAACAACCTTGGTCTCGTCGCTGAAGTTGGTGTACTTTGTACGGTAAAGGTTGAACCAAAGTGTAAATGTGGTAGCGTCTGTGGAAGATACATAGTGATACTCATCAAACAAGCCGTCAGTCTGAGCAATAGGCACGGTGGTCTCGGAAAGACCGGAACCGTCAAGAACACCCGCCTTAGCGTCCTCATAAGTCTTTGTGGGGTCGCTGCCGTCTGTGAAGTGCCAAGTAAGAGTCTTGATATTGATGTTATCCTTGTTCCAGTAGGATTCGTTAGACTTGAATACGATAGTATTCTTAGCGGTAAAGTTGGTTACTACGTAAGGACCGCAGTAAGCAACGGAGTCAGGGCTCTGACCGTAGGTATAAGAATCGGTGCCGTATGCGTTGCCGAACTCTTCAATACCGAATACGCCGCCTCTGGATTCATAGTAGCTTCTGCAAAGAGGAGCGAAGGTGTGGTAGCTGAGCATTGTCATGAAGAAAGATGTGGGCTGCTCAAGAGTATACTCAAGAGTATAATCGTCAACTGCCTTGATACCTACTTCGTTCATATCAACAATTTCGCCGGAGCTGTAAGCTGCCGCGTTCTTAACGATACCGTCGTAGAGGTAGGAAACTGCGCCGCAGTCCAAAGCGTGCTGCATACCTGCAACAAAGTCGTCGGCAACAAGGTCTGCAAGCTCTCTGCCCTGAGAGTCAACCCATTTTACACCCTGACGGATCTTGAAGGTGTAGGTAAGACCGTCGTCGGAAACAGTATAGCTTTCCGCAAGAGCGGGCATCTGTCTGCCTTCCATGTCATATTCCATAAGACCGTCGTAAATATTTACGAGAGCCTCGCTGTCCGCAGATCTGTAAGTGTTGATATAGTCCCAGGTCTGAGGATCGGAGCTGTAAGCCATATCATAGGTATCCTTTAAGGTATAGCCGTTGTCGGTAAGATACTGCTTAGCCCAAGCCTCGTATTCGCCTGTGCCCTTAAGTTCGTTGTACTTTTCCTTCATCGCGGTTCTGTCGGTAGACTTGATGAATTCGGTAGCAACGATATACTGATGGAATCTGTCGTTGTCGCTGCCCCAAAGGATAGGAGTAACGGTACCGGGAGCAACTCTGCTGAGAGCGTATCTGCCGCCGTTGGAAGAAAGGGGAACGAATACGGCGGATTCAAGCAGCTTAGCTTCCGCAATCGCCATCTGAGCGAATCTTTCGGAAACGGAGCTGGATTCCTTAGCCGAATCAAGGTTTGTGATAAAATCACCCAAGTTCTTCTCATAAAGCTCGGCAGAAACCTGATCATGGCTCATATCTGCATAGGGGTCAACCATTTCACCGGCAACAACGGGCTCGCTTGTACCCTCTGTGGTTTCGCCGGAGTTGTCCTGTGTGCCTTCGGTTGTGTTAGCAGCACTGCCGGTATTGTTGGACTCTTCGTTGCTGTCGTTCTGAGAGCATCCGGCGAAGCTTGCAACCATGGCGAGAGTCAGTATAATTGCAACTATCTTCTTCATTTTCTTTAATTTGCCTCCTGTAAAATTATATCTTTAACCTGCATAGCCTTTCTTATGCCCCGGCTATGTCTCAGTTAAAATACAGTTTGAACTTTCAAACATTAAATGAATTAAATAAATATAAAATTTCATTTAATCCGACCTTTTTATTTCCGAACCCCGTCCGATTATTTAAAAAGTGCTTAACTGTTTGGAAGTGCGGAAAAGCTTGTCAGAGCAAAATGAAATTTTATAAATTTCAACTTGCATTTAACATTTGAGAACATTTTATCACATAAATTTGCATTTGTCAATGACAGAAACAAAAAAAATTATGATAACGATTACGGGGTAAAAGTCGGCTCAAAGTGTTTTGTAAAAAGGGTTTAAGTGGATTTTTAGGAATAGTTTTCCACGAGACGGACAAAAGTAAAAATATGAGGGAATTTTTTTGGGTTTTTGGTATAATATGACGAAAGAGTAAAATTCTTATTCATATTTTATACATTCCGCCTTTTATACTAATCTCTGTTTTGATTGCAGACAAAATAGAACAAAGTCTACAATCAAAACAGAGTTGCACCCTAAGCACTAATATCGGTTTAAAAAGCCATTTTATCCACTTTTTAAATCAATATTAGTATTAAATACAGTCTTTCCAAAACAAAGATAAAATAAACAATAAATCTTATATATGACCGCAATTTCATAAATTTAACATTTTTATATTTTTTGAATAATATGCAAATAATTCAATAGGAAATACTCCATTTTTACTTATACCGATAATTTTTTTCAATGATCGTCAACACCCGGAATTTATAAAAAATCCGAGGCATACTCCCTCGGATTTTTAGTTGTGGTTTGTCTCTGTCGCTGAAAAACCGGTAAGAACCCTGCCACATGAGAAGTTCTTGGTTTTTTTGACTATGGGCTATCTGAAAAGTCGCAATTTGCACAATTTCTACTAATTGCGGACGCTTTCTGCGTCAAAAATGCTCGAAATATTACCATATTTCTCCGCTTTTTTCCTTGAAATCGCCACGCACT
>JAAVIF010000022.1 GCA_014799365.1 Oscillospiraceae bacterium | reverse complement strand
TTAATCTTTCTTTATTTCAAAATTAAAGCTGTTATTCATCGCTTTTTCGGAGCTTGTTTCGGCTTCGCCCCCCTTTGGTGTCACCTTAAGCCCCGCGCGGGAGCGCAAATTGCACCTTCTTCAAGGTCAAAAAGAACACCACATAAAACGCAGTTTTAAAAAGGCATTCCGCCGACTGAGAAAATTTTGGGGAAACTTAAAAATTCCGCAATATTGCAATTTTTATTTTAATGTGATATACTGTAAATAATTATAAATTTCAAAAAACATCGAATAAATCGCAGCAATTGTCACTATACGAAATTATCCGAAAATTTTGGGAGGGCAAACGGGTGGATACAAAGAAGCTTGATAAATGGGCGGAACTGTTATTGGATACAGGGAAAAGAAACAATCTGATAAACTTCAAGGATTCCAAGACCTCGGCTGTGGAGGTGCTGCTTCCCGACGCGGATATTTTATTTGAAAAATTAGACGGGGGAAGCTGCTTGGAAGTGTTTGATCCGCTGACAGTCAATAACGATCGGTCGGAGCTTGAAGAAAAAGAACCCGACAGAGAGGAATATAAGGCAAAATACTCCCCCAAGCTGAAAAAACAAAATCAAATACTGCTTTACAACGAAAGCGGCGATCCCGCGGCGGCACTGAAAAATATAGATAAAAAAGCCGACGAATATGTAGAGGAAACGGGCGTAAATGTTGCGTACATGACGTTCGGCATGATCTGCTGGAAGGAAAAAGAAGGCAGCGAAAGCGTATATAAAGCCCCCCTGCTGCTGATACCCGTATATATTGAAAGAAACGAAACAAACCAACCCTATACGATAATGTCCTCGGGGGACGATGTTACGGTAAACCCCACCTTTGCCTATAAGCTGGAAGCGGAGCACGGAATAAAGCTCCCCGAGTATGAGGAGCAGAGTCTGAAAGAATATTCGGACAAGGTGAGAGAACAGCTTGCGTCCCTTAAATGGCAGGTGACCGACGAGTGCAGGATAGGGATATTTTCTTTTTTAAAGATAAACATGTATCGGGATTTAAAGGACAACAGCGGTATTATCCTGTCAAATCCCAACGTGCGCATGCTTCTGGGCGAAACGGACTCGTTTGAACAAAGCAATCTCCCCACGCTTGCGAGAACAAGAAATCCGCTTATGGAGCTGCATAATGTGGTGGACGCAGATTCAAGCCAGATCGAGGCGATAGAAACGGCGCGTACGGGAGTAAGCTTTGTTTTGCAGGGACCACCCGGAACGGGTAAGAGCCAGACGATAACCAATATGATAGCCGAGCTGTTAAACAGCGGAAAAAAGGTTCTGTTCGTATCGGAAAAGTTAGCGGCACTGAGCGTGGTTTACGAAAAATTGAAGCAGGCGGGGCTGTCCGAGTTCTGCCTGGAGCTGCACAGCCATAAGGCGAATAAAAAGGACGTTATAAAAGAGCTTTGCGACACGCTGCGGCTGAACAAAAGCGCAGTGTCCGATAAAGCGGAGGCGGAGCTGACCGCAAAGGAAAAGGCGCAGAAGCAGCTTGACAGCTATGCGGCGGAGCTTCACCGCACAAGAGAAAATATAGGAAAAAGTCTGTATCGGCTTTACGAGGATTACTCATCGGTGAGAAACGCGCCCGATATTGACTGCTTTATTCCCGACATAAAGGAAAGAAACGGAGAATATTTTGAGGAGTGCATTTCGCTGCTGGAGGAGTACAGCGAATATATCCCCTCAATAGGCGTCGATCACAGGAAAAACGCATGGTACGGCTACATAAATCCCGATAACTCGCATCAGGCCAAAAGTCAGGTAAAATCGGATCTTGAAGCGTCTATCAGATATTTATCCGCGCTGTCCGCTTTACAGGAGAGGATCGAAAGAAGATACGGAGTATACTGTGCAAACACGGAGCAGACAAGATTATGGCGGAAATTTTTCGGCTACGGAGCGGAGGACTCGGTAATAACTCCCCGATTGCTTGATATAAAAGAGCTGGAAAGGGCGCAGAGCAATATCAAAAAAGCGGAAAAGCTCTGCAAAGAGATACTTGCGGCGGCAGAGGAAATAAGCTCCGAGTTCGACGGGGATATTTACAGATTAGACGGCACGGACTGTCTCAAAAGACTGACCAAGCAGTTTGACGGCGGCTTTTCAAGGCTGTTTTCAAAGGAATACAAGGGTATAATAACCGACCTCAGATTAAGCAGAAAAAGCGGGAAAAAGCCCTCATATGAGGAAGCGGTAAAGTATACCCGCATACTTTCAGAGTATCAAAAAAGGCTCGGTGAGCTAAATGAAACGGAGGCTCTGCTGAAAGACGACGTAGGCAGCGCGCTGAAGGGTACGGAAAGCGATTGGAAAAAGATAAACGAGCAGGCGGAATTTCTGCGGTCGCTGCTGCAAAAGGGCTTTCGCTTCGGACGCTTGGGGGCAATGACCAATGAGGAATTTGAAAGTGAGCGGACGGAATTTTCCGCGCTGTGCAATGAAACAGACGAATGCTTTAAGCTGAGATGCGAGGAATATTCAAGACTTGCGTCATACTTTGACCCCGAGGCCTTCGACCCCGACAAGGCGGATACATATTCGGCACTGATGAAATGCAAAACCTGTCTCAGCGGAATATATAGACTGGATAACTGGTGCAGATTCAGAGGAGTATTAAAGGAGATCGGGGAAAGGGGACTGCTGCCCTTTGTATATACCGCGGCGGAGGAAAATCTGATGCCCTCGGATATTCCCGCGGCTTACAGGAAAAGGCTGTACAGCGACAGATAGACCTAATACTGGCACAGGAACCCGTTTTGGCTTCATTCAGCCGTATCTCGCAGGACAGATCGGCCGAGCTGTTCAAGAAAAAGGACGTGCTGCAATTTGAGATAAACAAGGCGAAAATAAGGGCAGGCCTGTCTTCCCGCAGACCCTCCTTGGATATGATCTCCTCGGGCAGCGCGGTTTCGGTGCTGCTGAGAGAGGGGGAGAAAAAACGCAGACAGAAGAGCATACGCACGCTGCTGACGGAAACGGGCGAGCTTATACAGGTGATAAAGCCCTGCTTTCTTATGTCTCCCCTCAGCGTAAGCACATTTTTAAGCTCGGGGAATATTCATTTTGACGCGGTGATATTTGACGAGGCGTCCCAGATATTCCCGCAGGACGCAATAGGTGCGATATACCGCGCCGATCAGCTCATAGTGGTGGGCGACTCCAGACAAATGCCGCCCAGCAATTTCTTCAACGCTTCCTTGGAAACGGCGGAGGACGAGGAAACGGGAGACGTTGCCGACTTTGAGTCGGTGCTTGACCTATGCTCGGCTTCAATGCGGCAGTTAAGATTAAGCTGGCATTACAGAAGCCGCTTTGAACAGCTTATCGCCTTTTCAAACATGAATTTCTACGACGGCGGCCTGACCACGTTCCCATCGGCAAGTGCCGACGGAGACGGAGTGGGAGTTGACTATCATTATGTAAACGGAATATTTGACCGCAAAAGCCATACCAACAGAGCCGAGGCGGAATATATCGCGGAGCTTGTTTACAAAAATATCGAGAAGTACCCCGACAGAAGCCTTGGGGTAGTGGCTTTCAGCGCGTCGCAGCAAAATCTCATCGACAAGCTGCTGTGGGAACGCAGGCTGAATGAACCGGATAAGGAATTTTTCTTCGCAAAGGACAAATCGGAGCCTTTCTTTATCAAGAATCTTGAGACCGTACAGGGAGACGAAAGAGATACGATAATATTCAGCGTGGCTTACGGCTATGACGCAGACGGAAAGCTTCTGCACAATTTCGGGCCTTTGAACCGCGCGGGAGGAGAAAGACGGCTCAATGTGGCGGTGACCAGAGCAAAGTATAACGTACAGCTGGTATCGTCAATACACTGTACGGATATTGACCTTACCCGAACGGGAGCTGAGGGAGCAAGGCTGCTTAAAGAATATCTTGATTTTGCGGAAAACGGGAATGCGGCACTTATGCAGTCGGCTGCGGCGAACCGCCTTGAAGGCTTCGGCTCGGAGTTAGAAGAGGAAATATGCGAATTTCTCAGAGCTAACGGCTTTATCGTGGACGCACAGGTAGGATATTCGGGATTCAGAATAGACCTTGGCTTGAAAAAAACCGACGGCTCGGATTACGTCTTGGCGATAGAGTGTGACGGCGCGTCCTACCGCGCGGCGAAAAACGCCCGCGACCGCGACAGGCTCAGACAGCAGATACTTGAAAAAATGGGCTGGAGATTTTACCGCATATGGTCTACCGACTGGTACTGCAATAAGGCGGAGGAAAAGCATAGGCTGTTGGAAGCGGCCGAAAAGGCTGTAAACACACCCTTGCGGTATGATAAACCGAGAGATAATATTTCGGGCAGCGAAAACGTACAGAACGAAGCCGATTTTGAGGAAGAGAAAAACGACCGCTTTGAGTTCCCGCCATATCAGGCAGCGGATATAGATATGCTGATCCCCATTTACCGGCCAAGCTACTTTAAGGCTATGGTCAAAGAGATACTGGAAATCGAGGCTCCCTTGTCGGAGGAGCTGTTATTAAAACGCGTGCTGCCCTTTTTCAGACGTGAAAAGGTAACGGTGTCGGTACAGAATATGTACGAAATAGAAATGAAGGACTGCATTGAGTACGGAATTATACGCAGGAACGGATTTTTGTATTATCAGGGCAATAATATACATTTCAGAGCGGCAGGGGATATTGTAAGAGAGGTAAAGCATATTTGTCCCGAGGAATTGGCGGCGGGTATCATGGCGATATTGAAGCAGAATATTACCGCCGACAAAAACGGGCTGTACCATGAGCTTGCGCGTCAGTGCGGAATAAGCAGAGCGGGCAGCAATATAACGGAGCTGTTCGACAGGGCGTTGGAGCTGCTGGGTGACAAGGTTAAGGTTGAAGGGGAAATGCTGGAGATAAAATAAAAAAGAAAATTTGGCTCCGCCCCTGATATGGGGCAGTTATTGTAAAAGAAGCAGTTTTAACGGATAGGGCGGCACAGCTTTATTGAGGGAGCGGGCAAAATAATACATTGCACAAACTATTGGCAGTTGTGTTATTTTTAAACCGGCACTTATAATACGATACTGTAAAAAAACTCAAAAAACATAACCCGTCAAAACCTAATTCAACTTGGTTTTGACGGGTTATATTTTTATTAAATTTATACAAGCTTTGATGTTAAAGCACTAATCAGATTATGTTATAATTAAGCGTTATACTAATCCCTTTTTAAACTGCCGAGTTGTAAACAGTTTAAAAAGGGATTACACCCTAAACACTAATCCAACAGTTTTAAAAGGGATTAGTATTACACCCCTTACAGCACCCCTTTTCGCTGTCAAAAAACTCGCTTATAGAATCTATTTCCCTTTCATACCCAAACAGCATAAGCAGCCAGTCCGGCACGGTTTCCTCTATAACCGCCGATCCTGCGCCCTCATGCTCCGCGTTGTTCAGCGCGCCGCGGCACACACCGTCGAAAAGGTACTTGTCGCCGTTATAGCTCCTTATATGAAAAACCCCGTCGGTAATTTCACCGTGAAGCTCCGCCAAAAGCTCTCCGTCGGTTTTCGCTTCAAAGGAAAAGTCCTCCGCATCGTAATTTCTTTTGATCTCAACCATGAATCAATACTCCTTGCTTTAAAATTCCGTTTTCATCGGTCTTTTTTCTTAATGACCTCATCTTGATAAAATACACGATCACCAACAGTACCACTGCCGCCGACCACGCCATCGGAGAAGCGTAACAAGCCGCGTCAAAGCCCATAGCGGTCACAAACCCCACCGCGACCACAACTCTTGCGATAAGCTCGCAAGCCCCTGCCATCATGGTCAGCATTGAGTATCCCAACCCCTGAAGCACGCTCCTTGTAATGAACAATACCGACAGCACGGGATAAAAACAAGCGTTTACACGTATAAAATAAACCGCCTGTTCAATGACCTGTGTTTCCTTGGCGTCCACAAACATAAGGCAAAGCGGCGCACTGAACAGCCATATTATGAGCAAAGCCGCCGCCGAATAAACAAATCCCGACACAAAAGCGCAGTTCACGCCCTTTGTTATTCTTCCCACATTTCCCGCGCCCAAATTCTGACCCGCGTAGGTCGCCATTGTTATTCCCAGTGTTTCCATAGGCGCAACGATCATATTCTGCATTTTTCCCGCAGCGGTAACGGCCGCCACCGCGACCTTTCCCAAGCTGTTGACCGCGCTTTGGAGTATGATCGAACCGACAGCGGTAATGGAAAATTGCAGTCCCATAGGCACACCTATTTTAGCCAGTGCTAAAAGCCTTTTCCCCTCAAACTTAAGCTCCGATTTCTCAAAGCGAAGTATAGGGAAGCTTCTTCTTATATAAATAAAACAAAGGACTGCGGATATGCCCTGTGAGATGACCGTTGCCCAGCCCGCGCCGGCGACGCCCATTTTGCACACAATAATAAACAGCAAGTCAAGTCCTATATTTATAACCGACGCCAATATAAGGAAGTAAAGCGGCGATCTGCTGTCGCCCATGGCCCTCAATATTCCCGCCATAAGGTTGTAAGCCATTGTAACGCAGATACCGCCGAATACCACTACAATATAGTCATAGGCAATATCGATAATATCCGAGGGAGTCTGCATAAGCTCCAAAAGGGGGTAGCACAGTGTTACGGCCAGTGCGGTTACGACTACGGTGGTTATAATGCAGAGATAGATCGCGTTGGCTATATATTTTCTCATCTCGGAATAATTCCCGCCGCCGAAGCATTGTGAGGGAAGTATGCAGGAGCCGCTTGTAATACCCGTTGTAAAGCCTATTATAAGAAAGCTTACCGAGCCTGTTGAGCCTACTCCCGCCAACGCGTCAACGTCTATGAATTTGCCCACTATTATGGTATCGACCATGCTGTAAAGCTGCTGAAACAGGTTTCCCAACAGCATGGGCAGGCAAAAGCCCAGTATAAGCGACAGGGGCTTGCCGTGCGTCATTTCTCTGACCATTTTTCCTTGGTTCTCCTTAATGCGGTTATATCTGTTTATACTTTTACAAGGATATATTTTACAACGTTTTTTTTAATTTGCAATAGCTTTTTAAAAACTTTTTTCGATTTGTTGAAATTAACTCATTACCGTCGTTTTCGGTAATAGTTTTAGGTGTAAATGCAGAGCATGTTTTTAAAGTTAAAAATATCTTATATAAACTATAAAGTCTCTATATCTGTTCATAAAAGCTCAAAACATGCACCCAAAAAACATCGTAATTTTCAATTATAAATTTATAATTTTTTCCACTTCCGTCATCTAAAATCCACCCCATAACAAAGCCCTTTTCAACATTTTCCACCGAGTTTTCCACAATTTTTAGCGTCGAACCGATAAAAAAGGGGCAGTTTTCCACACTTTCCACGGGAAAACCCGTGGAAAACCCCGTTTTACTCTCTGTAAAATCAAAATTTACCGATTGTAAAATAAAGAAAAATTATACCGAAAGTTAAGTGCTTGTCAAATCCACATTTTTTTGTTTTTTTAAATTCGACCAATATTATATTATATCATAAGTATATTTTTATATTAACTATTTCTCAAATATTTAAGTAAAAAAACAAAAAAATTTCCCCAAATATTCAACCAATTCAACCGATTGGAAAAATAAGCTTTTTTAACACTTTCCACGAAGTTTTCCACCGATTTTGGATTCAAAACTTAAAAAACAAGCCGATTTTCCACACTTTCCACGGGAAAACCTGTTGAAAACCGTATATTTTCCCCTAAACTTCCAATAATACAAATTGTAAAATTTACCGCAAAGAGAAAACGCGGAATGCAAAAATCACAAGCGAAAGGGATAAAAAAATCCGTTAAAAGAAAGGCAGATCATAAAAATGCGTGGCGTAAATAAGCTTATTGTTGAAATCAAAGACACCGAAAACGAATACTTTGACCGCGCTATACTGTTTTTAAAGCCCGACAAGGCCATAACCGCACAGTCGGAGCTGGATCAGAGCGCGCGCAGGCTGCTGTCTGCGGTGAAAAACGGAACACCTTACAAAAAGAAAAGGCGGGTTTGGATACCGTTATGCATAATAGGAGCGGCACTTACGGTGACAGCGGCGGTTTTGATCGTACTGCTCTGAATTTGTTTGTATTATAAAAAGGCGGCGTTTTCGTTTTTTCAGGCATGCCTGAATAATTCCCCCCTCGCATACAAAAACTACCTTTATAATTACACCATTATTTCAGAAGAAAGGACAGTTTTGTATGAAACAGCTTAAAACCACAATAGAAGAAATAACCGCAAGGCAAATATTCGATTCCAGAGGAAACCCAACGGTTGAAGCGCAGATCACTCTTTCCGACGGGACAAGAGCCATAGGCTGCGCCCCCAGCGGTGCTTCCACGGGCGATTTTGAAGCACTGGAGCTTAGAGATAACGACAATCAGTACTGCGGAAAAGGAGTATTGAAAGCGGTCGCCAATGTGAAAACCCGAATAGCGGAGGAGCTTAAGGGGAAAAACGCGGCGGACCTGCAGGAGATCGACAGTATAATGCTTAAGCTCGACGGCACAAAGGAAAAGAAAAACCTCGGAGCAAACGCGATACTGTCCGTCTCCTGCGCATGCGCAAAGGCGGCGGCTCAATCCATGAAAATACCTCTTTACAGGTTTTTGGGCGGCGTTAACGCTTGTACACTTCCGATGCCCATGATGAACATTTTAAACGGCGGCGCACATGCCTCAAATACCGTGGACGTGCAGGAATTTATGATAATGCCCGTCGGCGCGCCTACCTTTAAGGAATGTATGAGATTTTCCACAGAGATATATCATTCGCTGGCGGGACTTCTTAAAAAGCGCGGTTTGGCCGTTTCGGTGGGAGACGAGGGCGGCTTCGCCCCTAATCTGGAAAGCGACGAGGAAGCACTGGAGTGTATTATAGAAGCGGCGGAAAAGGCAGGGTACAAAGCGGGAACCCATTTTCTGCTCGCTATGGACGCGGCCGCTTCGGAATGGAAAACGGACAGGCAGGGATATTACCGCATGCCCAAAAGCGGAAAAGAATTTACCTCGGAGACTTTAATAGACCATTGGCAAAGTCTTTCCGACAAATACCCCCTGTTTTCCCTGGAGGACGGTCTGGATCAGGAGGACTGGAAGGGCTGGGAGCTGCTCACCAAGCGATTGGGAAGCAGATTACAGCTTGTCGGCGACGATCTGTTCGTTACAAACAGCGAAAGACTGAAAAAAGGAATTTCAAGCGGCTGCGGCAACTCGATACTGATAAAGCTGAATCAGATAGGCACGGTGTCCGAAACGCTTGACGCGATAAAAACAGCTCAAAGAGCGGGCTATACCACAGTTATTTCCCACCGCTCGGGCGAAACGGAGGACAGCTTTATTGCCGATCTGGCGGTAGCGGTAAATTCGGGGCAGATAAAAACCGGCGCGCCCTGCCGAAGCGAGAGAGTATCAAAATACAATCGTTTGCTTAGAATAGAAGAGCAATTGGGAAAGGCGGCGGACTTCCCGGGAACCGATTATTTTCTTAACGCAAGAGGGGGTAAGGCGGAATGAAAGCGGCCGATACAAAGACCTCGGATACCGAAGCGGTAAAAATAAATGCCGAAAATGCGGAAAACCAAGCCGCGGAGAGTGATAAAATCAAAAACAGAGAACAAAGGACCCGTGAAAATCCGTGCAAAGGACCGGTGAACAACAGAAAGGTCGCCGTTATCGGCTGCGGCTTCGTGGGGGCTTCAATTGCCTTTACCTTAATGCAGAGAAGTATTTTTTCCGAAATGGTGCTGATAGACAGGGACAGGAAAAAGGCGGAGGGAGAAGCACTGGATATAAGCCACGGCCTGCCTTACAGCGCGCCTATGGAAATTTACGCGGGAGATTATGACGATATAACCGACGCCGCTCTTATCGTTATCGCGGCGGGAGCGAATCAAAAGCAGGGTGAAACAAGGCTTGATCTTATCGACAAAAACCTTGCGATATTTTCACAGATAATACCCGAGATAAAAAAACGTGACTGTCAGGGGATATTGCTTGTGGTAACCAATCCCGTAGATATACTCACCTATGCCGCGATAAAAATGTCGGGCTTCTCTCCGCAAAGAGTTATAGGCTCAGGCACCGTTCTGGACACCGCAAGACTGAAATACCTTATAGGCAGAAGTCTTGATGTTGACGCAAGAAGCGTTCATGCCGTGATAATAGGTGAACACGGCGACAGCGAGCTTGCGGTGTGGAGCGGCGCGAATATATCGGGGGTCGACCTTACCCACTTCTGTGAGCTTAGAGGGATAGCGCATTATAAAGTCATGACACAAAGAATATATACCGAGGTCAGGGACAGTGCTTACGAGATAATACAAAGAAAAGGAGCTACCTACTACGGTATCGCAATGGCTGTGGCTAAGATCGCGGAAAGTATTTCGAGGGACGAGCATTCTATTTTACCCGTTTCCGCGCTGCTTAGCGGGGAGTATGGGATAGAGGGGCTGTGTCTGAGCATTCCCTCGGTGGTTGGCTCCAAGGGGGTTGAAAAGGTGCTGGAGATACCGCTCAGCGGAACGGAGCAGCGGGAGCTTACCGCTTCGGCCAAGGCTCTGTCGGCTGCGGTGGAGCATGCGAATAGGGCTGCGGAAGAAATAAAAAAATAGAAAAAGAAATCGAGGCAGGGCAAGGCTCTGTCCGATTTTTTGTTTTTTTGACTTGCTCAAAAAAACGGTGACAGCTTGTCGAAACACACCGTTTTTCAGGGGCTTTTCCGCTTTCTTTTTTACTGCCGACGGGGGTTACTTACAGAATTAAGAAAACCATGCTAAGCCGTACTGTACCTTTCCCCTTTAACGCCATAATTACAATGCCGTATTGACAAAGAAAAAGCAATATCATATAATATGTTTATCTTAACAAATCATAGGGTGATGTATAACTATGTTCACAATAAGAAGAATGGACTGCGGTTCGCGGCATGACGGGAAATTCAGCATAAACCGCCCTAACGGATACGACTGCCGTTTGATACTGTTCGTAAAGACCGAAGCGGTTTTTACGATAAAGGGAGCGGATATTATCATTCAGCCAAATACTTTTATCATGTATGATAAATTTGACGCTCACCGTTACCGCGCTTACGGCTCCGAATATATCAACGACTGGATTCAAGCGGACTGCTCCGCGGAGCAATTCGGTCAGATATGCGGTATGCCTATATTTATCGGCGACAGAGTAAACATAGGCAGTTATATGAAGCTTATCAGCGACGCGTTTTTCCGCAATTGCCGAAGCGCGTGTTCCATGCTGATAGAAGCAATGCTTACGGAGGTCGGCGCGATAAGCGACAGTGCCGTGTCAAACAGTTCACGTTACCGCGAGATGCTTGATCTTCGCCATGACATCTACACACAGCCCAACGCGGTTCGCAGTATAAAAACCATTGCCGAGAAAATGCATATAAGCGAATCTTATCTGCAGGAGCTGTATAAAAAAACATTTGGCATTTCGATCGGTGCGGATATAATATACGGCAGAATAGATACCGCAAAAATGCTGCTGTTGGATACTGAGCTGACCGCGGCGGAGGTAGGATACCACTGCGGCTATAACAGCTCGGTGCATTTTTCCAGACAGTTTTCAAAAATTGTGGGAACCTCTCCCGCGGAATGGAGAAAAAAACAAATGAAAACATAGGATATGTTAATTTAAACCTGAGATTGTATATTGCTCCGATAGGGTATTTTAGCGTATAATCTTGTTTACAGGGCGTTGCTGATACTATTAACCATTTTAACTTTAATTCATCCTGTGTTAAAATAGTTATTACTATAAAAACAAAGGAAAGCAGATAATAACAGCCGCGCTCTTACAAATCAAAACCCTATAAGGAGGAAGAGATGAATAAGTTTAAAAAAACGCTGTCCTTGTTGCTGACATTTATTCTTACCGCTTGCATTACGGCATGCGGACAAACAGGAGAGGAAGACATTTCCTCTTCAGGCGGGATTTCGCAGGTACCCGAGCAGAGCTTTGCCGAGGCCGAAGTCAAGCCCGTTGAAGCGGAAGCTCCCACAGGTACGATCAAATGGCTTATGTATGAGGACCTGCTTACCAACAACGCCGATATGGTAGCTTTATTTGAAAGCAGATACGGCGGCAGCATCGAACAGATTATTACGGGCAACGGAAACCAGTATTTCGAGACCTTGGGTACATATATCGCCACAGGAGATTCGCCCGACATAGTCCGTTACGAGTGGAGAAGCTTTCCTCACGCAATGAGCTATAATATGTATACCCCTCTCGACTCCTATATCGATCTTGATTCCGATCTTTGGAAGGGCGTTAAGGATATTGCGGAGCAGTTCGTGTATAACGGAAAGCACTACTACATTCCTTATCAGCTTACGACTAACTTTGCCCTTAACTACAATAACCGAGTGCTTGAAGAAAACGGTATCGACGACCCCATGAAAATGGTTCAGGCCGGCACATGGGACTGGAACGCGTTTGAAGACCTCTGCAAGCAGTGGAAAAATATCGACCCCGTGAACCATATCAGCTACAACGGTGTAGGCGGAATGATCTTTGTTCTTACCACAGGCGTAAAGGTTATAGACATTAAGGACGATCAGATCATCAACAATCTTAAAAACGAAAATATTTCCCGCTGTATGCAGTGGATAGAGAACATGAGAAAGAACGGACTGCTGGGTGCTACCGCCGAGCAGATGCAGGCAGGTGCCTCAAACGGCTACGTTGACCCCGGTCAGGCGTTCGTCGACGGCAATCTTCTGTTCCTCGGAATGAATCCCTCATGGGCATACGGTGCTTCCAAGGAAGCCCTTGACAAGGCAGGTCTTGAAAATGAGATGAAATTTATTCCATTCCCCAAGGATCCGCTTTCCGATAAGTACTATCACGGCATAAACACATTCGGCTACCTTATTCCCTCGGGTGCGCCCAACGTTAAAGGCGCGCTTGACTGGATTGAGCTTAACCGCGTTGAAGAAACCGACGAGACAAATTTGGCAAACGCCAAGGCGGAAGCCATTGACGATACCGTTCAGTATTATCCCATATGCGCCAACTCAGACTGCGGTGACACCTCCGAAAACGCGGACAGCAAGGGACGTCATATTTTTACCGACGAAGAAAACGAGTCGGGCATATCCTCCTGTCCCGTTTGCGGAGAGGCAAGAAGAGAAAAGTACAAGGCTGTCTGGTCGGAAGAGCAGTATGACCTTTGGCTGGAGCTTAAAAGCATGGACGGAAGATTTGAAATGCTGTTCGACAACTGCTACGGCTTCAGCGACGATGTAAGCAATTTGTTCTACGGCGGAGACGAGCCTATCCTTGACGGTCCCGTTTTCGGTGATATGAGCTATACAAGCCTGGTTGAATCCAAATATGATGTAGTTGAAGGCTATCTAAACCAATACCGTGACATTCTCGCTAAAAATGCCGCGGGAGAGACGGTGACTTCGGCTGCGGAATAAAAACAAAACAGCGGAGGGTTACGATGAACGGAAGATTTACGGAAAGCTTTAACGGCGATTGGCGGTTCCTTAAGCTGACAAAAAAAGACGGTTTAGCGGAGCTGAAGGTTGAGGCGTCCGATTTTGACGACAGCGAATGGGAAAAGGTAACATTGCCCCACACCTGGAACGATAAGGACGGCTGCGACGGACAGGCGGGAGCCGATGAAAACGCAGAGGGCTATTACAGAGGCCTGGGCGGTTATCGCAAATACTACTATTTTTCATATGAAAATTTCGCGGGAAAAAGCATTTTTCTTGAATTTGAAGGTGCCAATACCGTTTCGGAGCTTTATGTAAACGGTCGGTATGCCGGTATTCACAGGGGGGGATATTCGGCGTTCAGATTTAATATTACCGATTTTATCGGGCTTGACAAAGAAAATCTGATCGCCGTTAAGGTCAATAATGCTCCCACCGATTATATAGCACCTATCGGTGATCAGGGTGATTTTACAAAAATGGGCGGCATTTACCGCAGTGTAAAATTGATCGTTGTTTCTAATGTACATATCGACCTGTCGGATCACGGATCGACGGGAATATATGTTACTCCGAAAAATATAACGGAAGAAAGTGCCGACATTGATATTGCCGTGAAGCTTACAAATGAGTCGGGCAAGCCTCAGAGTATTGCCGTAAAGGCAAATATCCTTGACGCCAAGGGTGTGACAGTGTCCGAATGCGCAGTAACCAAGGAGCTTTCGGCAAATTCAAACGGCAGTGCATTATTTTCTGTGCGGCTGCCGCGCCCCATACTCTGGAACGGAAGAGAAAACCCATATTTGTATGCGGCGGATATTATACTGTCACAGGACGGGACAGTGCTTGACGGTTATTCTCAGAGCTTTGGCATAAGAACATATAATATTGACCCTGAAAAGGGATTTTTCTTGAACGGAAAATATCTTGACCTTCATGGCGTTTGCTATCATCAGGACAGCTTTGAAAACGGCTGGGCAATGACAAACGAACAGCGCGAGCGTGATTATAACATGATGCTTGACATGGGCTGCAACGCGGTCAGAATGGCACATTACCAGCACGGTGCATATGAGTATGAGCTGTGTGACAGATTCGGCATTGCCGTGTGGACGGAAATCGGTCTGGTAAACAAAATGTCCAATGATGAAACGGACGCGCTTGCGATCGCGGACGGCTTTATCGAAAACACCAAGCTGCAGCTTACCGAGCTGATACGTCAGAATTATAATCACCCGTCAATCATAGTGTGGGGAATTTCAAACGAGCTGTATCAAATGAGCGATGAGATTTTCAATATTTATACCGAGCTTAACTCTCTCGTAAGGAACGAGGATAAAACCCGGCTTATCACCTTTGCGGACAATCAGTGCTGGGGGAAATTCCTTGAGCTGCCCACAGACGTTATGGGCTGCAACAAGTATTTCGGCTGGTACAAGGAAGCGGGAGACGCCGAGGTTTTCGGCACGTGGTTCGACGATTATCACAAAAATAAGGAGAAAAAACCGGTATGCGTTTCGGAATACGGCGGCGGAGCGGCGATCTCTCAGCACAAGGATAATATTGATTGGAGCAATGACATAGACCCGTGGAGCGAACGTCATTATGAAAATTATCAGTCGCAGCTTCATGAACGGATATGGGCGCGGCTTTCCGAAAGAAATTATCTTTGGGGCAAATATATTTGGTGCATGTTTGATTTTGCCTCCGACGGACGTCGGGAGGGCGACACAAAAGGGCAGAACGATAAAGGCCTTGTTACTCGCGAACGCGTGAAAAAGGATTCCTTCTTTTTCTACAAATCTGTGTGGAATCATGAACCCATGCTGCATATTACGGAAAAAAGATTTACCCGCCGCCCACGCGAAGTGCCGCTGGTTAAAGTATATTCAAATGCCGAAAGGGCAGAGCTTTTTGTAAACGAGAGGTCATGCGGTACAGTTGAGTCTCAGAGTCTTGACCCGCTTTATCCGACCGTATTTACATGGAAAAACGTTTCTCTTGATGCCGGCAGCGAAAATAAAATAAAAGCCGTTGCATATTTGAGAGACGGAAGCGTTCTTGAGGATACGGCGGTTTGGATAGGTGAATAAAGAAAAATTAAAGGCGGCGAAGCCGCAGGTGTCTTTTTCGCTTCCTTTTTGCACTGCAAAAAGGAAGCGGGGGTGAAGCGGAGCTTTAGCTCCGCGAGGGGGCGAAGCCACCTGAAGTGAACAATTACAATCAACACAGAAGCAGGCGAAGCCGCCGCTTCGGGCGTTGACCTCTTTCTAAATAAAAAACAACCCGTCAAAACCTCATTTTCACTTGGTTTTGACGGGTTATATCTTTATTAGTTTTTTAAAGTCTCTTAAAATAGAATTGGCATCATACCGGCATTTTCTGATTAAAGCTCAAATATCTCCAATCCCTCACATTCCTTCAAAGCTCCCTCATGACCCACAACGCAAACCGCGCCGTCACTTGCCAGCCTATCCAGAACCTTGCACTGCTCCAAAAGCTTGCTCCTGTCGGTTGAAAGCATTTCCCTTCTTATCCTGATCTGCTCCTCATCGGTAATACCGCAGAAATAATTTTCGTCCGCAGCGGCTCCCTGTTCCTCGGGCGTTTTCAAAGGCTCGGTGCTTCCGATCTCCGCAATTATAAGCTTTTCCAGGTCCTCGTCGCTCTCGCAGAATTCTTTAACATAATCGGACAAAGTGTTGTAAATTTCCAAGGAACGCGCAGGAGAAGGATCGCGGTAAGAGTAACAGAATAATCTGCCGCTGAGCTTCATGGCTTTCATTCCCGCGCCGTAAGCCCCGCCCTGAACACGGATCTTATTCCAGAGATAGTTGTATGACAAAATTGTTTCCAAAACCTTAAGACCTCCGGTAAGTTTTTCGCCCATGGCCGAAAGATGATGACCTCTTACGGCGTAAGCAACCTGACTGGGTACCTTTATACCCATTTTATCGGGAAGACTTGTCTTGTAGACCGCCTTTTCGGACAGCCTTCTGCCCTCGGGGATCGCGGAAATAAGGTCGGACACCTCAGCTTGCTCCGTGCTTGTAACGCTTACGGTAAGTCCCGTTCTTATTATTGCTTCGCGGTGAACGCGATGAACAAGATCAACAAACTCGCCTATCATATCATCAAAATTCTTTGAGAACCTGTGCATATAGCTTATCGCCGAATAGCTTCTCATAGCCTCGGCCGCAGCGTCCACAGCCGTAAAATGCGCTGCCGCGACCACCGCTCCCAAGGTATGCCCGCTGCCCATAGCCGACTGTCTTTGCGCCTCGTCGGTTTGAGTAACTATCTCCTTGATCTTGTCGGTATGACCAAACTCGGTATTTAAGATAATTTCCTCCAAAAGCTTCTTGCCCTCGGAGAGATTTTCCTTAAGCATACCCGCGCTTACCGCAAGACAAGGCGTGCATTCTTCCTTATCGTCGATTTTTCCGAAAGCGGTAAGTCTGAATTCCAGCTTGCCTATATAGGTCTTTATCTTCTGCTGAAGCTCTAAAACGCCGTAATTTTTAGTGGGCAGCTCGCCGAAAAGATAGGGCAAAACGGATATTTTTGTAAGCTCCTCTATATTTAAGTTTGTAAGAGGGAAATACATCTGCAAGTATACTATACCGTTGGTTGAAACAGGGTGATAAAGCACTGTCGCGCCGTTTTCCTCGGTCTTAACGGTCTTTGTTATTTCGGGCAGCTCATTGACCTCGCTTAAGGGCAAGGAAGGCAAAGCCGCTTTTGCTTCGGGAGAATCCGGCTCGGTCTGCCACTTAGCCAGCTTTTCGTTCTGCTCCGCCAAGCTTTTCTTTTGTTCTTCGGTAAGAGCGGAGGTCTCGGCCTGCAATCTTTTTTCCTCTTTTTCGCGAAGCTCGCTTCCTAAAGTTACGGAGGGCAGCAAATGCAAAGCGGAAAGACTGCCGTCCTCTCCCAGAATTTCGTCAAGCAGCTTTTCAAAGCCGTCGCCCTCGGCCATTTTTCTTAAAGCCTCAAACGCCTTGTCATAAACAAGATAGGTCAAAGGATCGCCGCCGTAAAGCCAGCCGCTTAAGCTGAGTATGGCGCGGTAAACGCCCTGCGGCTCGGGAAGCTGCTTTAAATTGTAGGCGGTGCGGTTGATCGAAGCGGTAAGGGACTTTTTGTCGATTCCCTCCGCCGCAAGCTTTTTAACGGTGCCGTTTATAATTTTTCTTATTTTGCCGCTGTCCTCGTCCTTGATATTTCTCGCGGTCATTATAATATAAGGCTGCGCGATACCGTCAAGCACCTGCATGGAGAAATCCTCGGCCAAGCCCGACGACAGAACCGCTCTTTTAACGGGCGATTCGTTGGTGTCCGCCAGCAGGTCGCTCAAAACGGATGCGGCAAGAATTTTTTCGCTTTCCCGCCAATCGCCTATTATCTTGCCCAAAACCAAAACGGTTTTTCTGCCGTTGTCCTCGCCCTCGGCTATCTCGTAAAAATCCTTTCCCTCGCGGGGAGTGGGCTTCTGCATTACGATCTCATGCTCGGTAACGCTTTTTTCGTATTTATCAAGATAGGAATTTATCATCTCCAAGGTATCTTCGAGAGGCACGTCTCCGTCAAGGTAAAAGCGCGAGTTGGAGGGGTGATAAAAGCTGTTGTAGGTCGCCTTGTAATTCTCGTAAGTAAGATCGGGTATGACCTCGGGGTCGCCGCCCGAATTAAAGCGGTAGCAGTTGTCGGGGAACAGCAGGTCTTCTATTCCGTATTCTATCCTGCCGTCAAGATCGGACATCGCGCCTTTCATCTCATTAAATACAACGCCCTTGTACAAAGGCTTGCCGTTTTCGTCAAATTCGGTGTGTATCCCTTCCTGATGAAAAACACTTGGATTTGTTCTTAACGCGGGAGCAAAAACCGCGTCAAGGTACACCGAGGTCAGATTAAGGAAGTCGCGCTTGTTGCGGCTTGCTACGGGGTACATTGTCTTGTCGGGGAAGGTCATGGCGTTTAAAAAAGTATTCATTGAGCTTTTCAAAAGATCAACAAAGGGCTCCTTTACGGGGTACTTGTCCGAGCCGCACAGCACCGAATGCTCAAGAATGTGGAAAACGCCCGTGCTGTCCTCGGGAAGAGTTTTAAAAGCAACGGAAAAGGTTTTGTTTACCTCGCCGTTGTCCAGCCAGCAAAGCTCCGCCCCCGTCTTGTCGTGGGTCATTTCAACAAGAGAGCCGTTAAGCTCCTTTTCTTCCCTGACCTTATTCACAGTAAAGCCGTTAAGCTTTGTTCCCGCAGTTAAATTCATATGTTTCATCTTCCTTTCCTGTTTGCTTTGAGTGTATATTTATAATTATTATACCACAAAATTCTATTTTTGTCATCAATCTGAAAAAAATATACAAAAAAGCTGCCGCGAAACGCGGCAGCCTATGCAAATAGCCGTTATACCTTTTCCGTTTCTTCCTTAGCCTTTAATAAAAACTCCAAAAACTCCTTTTCGGGCAAAGGCTTGGAAAAATAATACCCTTGAATATAATTTATACCAAGCTCGTGCATGGTCTTAAACTGCTCCTCAGTCTCGATACCCTCGGAAACGATTTTCAGATTCATTCCCTGTATCATGTTGGTAGCCGCGTTCATTATATACTTGGTTTTTCCGTTTTCAAAATAAGCGTTGGTCATTCCCTTGTCAAACTTGACAATATTCACGGGCATATCCGCGATATAATCCAGATTTGACTGACCCGTTCCGAAATCGTCCAAAGAAAATTTAACGCCGTAATCCATAAGCTGCTTCATGTTTTCAAGCAAGGTCTTTTTTGCGTTCATGGAAGCCGATTCGGTTATTTCCAGGTTTATCAGATCGGGCGAAATCCCGTATTCCTCTATAATAGAGATATAGTCGTCGGCAAGCTTACCGTAAGCGCACTGAACCACCGAAAGGTTTACCTCTATGTATTTGATCCCGTACTGCTTGACGTCGTTTTGACTGAGAAAACAGCACACCTTTCTGAATACGGCCTCGCCGATCTGCAATATCATTCCGTTGCGTTCGGCCGTTTCAATAAAGATGCCCGGCGGAACCAACGCTCCGTCCCGGTTGCGTATTCTGACCAAGGCCTCGGCAGATGTAAAGCGGCACTTTTTAGTGGAATATATGGGCTGATACCATACCTCGAGCCAGTCGTTTTTGAGCGCGTCGACAATAAGCTGCTCAACCTCTTTTTCCTTGCGAAGCCGTGCGGCAAGCTCGTCGCTTACCTCTATAAATTGATCTTCGGAAAATTCCTTGCTGTTTTGCTTTACATAGCGGATAAGATATAAAAGATCCTCGGAATTGTCCGCAAGACCGGAATCCGGTACGTATATCCAATAAGGCTCAACCATTACGCCCCCGCTTTTGCCCCATCCAAGATCAAAGCGTTCGCGGATCGCCCGAACCGCGCTTTCGGATATTTCAGTTTCCGGAAATATTAAAAGAATCTCGGTGCCTGTATTTTTGAAAACCAAGACATCGGGCAGTCCCGACAGATAGCTTGACGCCTCCGCGATAACATCCCGCTCCACATCGGTGCGCATGGTCTTAAAGGAATTGTGTTCCAAAACGATAGCCAGCGCGGCAAAGGGAGTTCCCGTATCGTAAAGCTGCTTTGTATACTGCAAAAACGCGCCGTGATTGAATAAGCCCGTCTGCCTGTCTATATTGTTTCCGGGGTTTTCAAGCACAAGATAAAGCACCAGCATACCAACTGCGCTTGCAAAGCCCACCAAAAGAAGCTTTGGGAAAATAAACTGTACTATCGCCGCAGCTACCCACACTCCTAACCATATCTTTACCGCTACCTGCCTGCTTGAGCTTATTTTGCTTTTTTCCCTGAACAGCCGTACGGCAACTATTATCAAAGTCGCAAGAGCAAATATGTAGGTTGCGTAATCGCTGGGACCGTAAGAATATAAAACGCCTTCGGATTTGTTTTCGTAAAAATAAATCGGAAGCGCGTAGATCAGAATCACTGCCGCCGCAACAAAAATACCGTATTGAATCATTATTTTTTTATATGCGGTCTTTTTGGTATAAATATCGGTGCAGATATAAAGCAGAGCAAAAAAGGACACTCCTACAAGAGTTGCAAGATAGGTCTTGCTTACAAACTTGACCAGCAGATCGGGAAGCGCGTCTCTGCAACTTATCGCCACACAGGAAAGTATATCGAATCCAATACATACAAAGGTCATAACAAAAGAACGCCAAAATGCTCTTTCCGTGTTTAACTTAATAATCTTCTGGCTTTTATAGAAATACATCAGTATAAGCATTAAAAAAAGTCCGCAGCATTGTACTTGTATCGGCATAATAATTTCACCTTGCCTATTCACTTTTTAAAATGGAGATTGTTATAAATTGGGAATTATTCCGTTAATCCTGCTTATCGGGTGATGCGTATAATTTTTCAACCACTCAGTTTCCAAATTATTATACAATTTCTATCCCGATTTGTCAAGGTTTTGATGTTTTAAGTTTCCCCAAAATTCAATAAAAACGAAAAAGAGGCATAACCAAAAGAAAGAAGCACCTCAAAAAATGAAAAACAAACAAAGCACAGCATAATTGCAAATTACCGGCATCTGCCAATTGACAAACTTACCTAAGTGACACTTCACGCACATACTCTCTGAGGCAAACAACTAAAAATCAGCACTACGCATAGAGGGGGGTAAGGAAGGGATTCTTAAGGTGAAACCTAAGGGGGGAGAGTGTCGGAACAAGCTCCGCAAACACTTAATCTTTATTGTTTCAGAAATTCTGCTTTTCTTAGTCACAGCTTCGGAGCTTGTTTCGACTTCGCCCCCCTTTGGTGTCATCTTAAGCCCCGCGCGGGAGCGCAAACTGCACTCGCTTCCGAGAAAAAAGAAGATTACATAAAGCGTAGTTCTAAAAAAAGCATGAATGCCCCTTGCCGTAACCAAGAACAGCATATTATAAAACGCAATTTTAAAAAGGCTTTTCGCCGACTGAGAAAATTTTGGGGAAACTTAAATTTGGTGTACCGTAAAAATCAATATAAAAAATTTGTTTCTTTATACAAAAAACAAAGCCTCCATGCGAAAGCTTTGTTTTTAACTGTAATACTATACAATAACTAATCCCTTTTAAAATCGAATGAAATTTACTTAGCTTTTACTCTTTCCCCAATATAAGACCTTAAATCCGCAATAGATATTCTTTCCTGCTGCATACTGTCGCGCTCTCTTACGGTTACGCACTTATCCTCAACACTGTCAAAGTCGTAAGTAATGCAGAACGGAGTGCCGATCTCGTCCTGTCTGCGGTAACGCTTTCCGATAGAACCCGTTTCGTCGTAATCCACCATAAAGTACTTGGCAAGCTCGTCGTGTATCTCAAGCGCGCCGTCCGCAAGCTTTTTCGACAAAGGAAGCACGGCCGCCTTAATGGGAGCGATAGCGGGGTCGAAATGAAGCACTACTCTTGTGTCGTTCTTTTCGGCGTCGATGACCTCCTCGTCGTAGGCCTCGCAGATAAGAGCCAAAACGGTTCTGTCAAGTCCGTAGGTGGACTCGATAATGAAAGGCACAAACTTTTCGTTGGTCTCGGGATCAAGATATTCTATCTTCTGTCCGCTGTACTCCTGATGACGGGAAAGGTCAAAATCAGTGCGGTTATGAGTACCGTTGATCTCGCCCCAGCCGAACGGGAACAAGAACTCGATGTCGCAGGCTGCCTTTGCGTAGTGAGCAAGCTTTTCATGATCGTGATAACGCAAATGCTCCTCGGGAAGTCCCAGATCCATATAGAATTTCTTTCCGAACGCCTTGAAATATTCGTAAAGCTCGGTGTCGTCGCCCTCCTTGCAGAAGGTCTGAAACTCCATTTGTTCAAACTCTATGGTTCTAAAAGTAAAGTTGCCGGGGGTTATCTCGTTTCTGAACGCCTTTCCTATCTGACCTATTGAGAAAGGAAGCTTTGCCCTCATGGTGCGCTGAACGTTCAGGAAGTTTACATACTCGCCCTGCGCGTTTTCGGGGCGGAGGTAAATAACGCTCTTGCTGTCCGCGGTAACGCCCCTGTAAGTCTGGAACATCAGGTTAAATTCACGTATGCCCGTATAGTTTGATTTGCCGCACTTGGGACAGGGAATCTTGTGGCTTTCGATGTATTCAAACATCTCCTCTTTGGTCATTGCGTCGGGGTGCGCGTCGGGATCAAAGCCCTCGATAAGATTGTCGGCTCTGTGACGCATTTTGCACTCCTTACAGTCCAGAAGAGGGTCGGAGAAGCTGGCAACATGACCCGAAGCCTCCCACACGCGGGGGTGCATCAGAATGTCGGCGTCCAGCTCAAAGCTGTTTCTGCGCTCCTGTATAAAACGCTTTCTCCACGCGTCCTTTACGTTGTTTTTAAGGCGTGTGCCCAAAGGGCCGTAGTCCCATGTGTTGGCAAGTCCGCCGTATATTTCGCTGCCCGCGTAAATGAAGCCTCTGCCCTTACACAAAGCAACGATCTTATCCATTGTTTTTTCTGTATTCTCCATTGGTTTGTTCCTTTCTTGACCGCTCGGAACTTATCCACATAGGATAGGTGTGCGGATTTTAGAGCATAATTTTGTTGCATGCAAGGCAAATTTTCGTAGACGGACTGTCGCCCGTCAAGAAAATTTAACGAAGCAGGCGACAAAATTTGCCGAAAAGACGTGCGCCTACTCCTTGTGGATATGTTCTTCGTTATTCAATTGTCTGAATCCAGCCCATAGTATCTGGAATCCTGCCCCACTGAATACCCGTTAAGGTATCGTAAAGCATCCGGCTTGTCTCTCCTATCTTTCCGCCGTTTACCTCCATTACAAGATCGCCGTACTTCAGTTCGCCGATAGGAGAAATGACCGCCGCCGTACCCGTTCCGAAGGCTTCCTTAAGCTGACCCTTCCTGTAAGCCTCTGTCAGTTCGTCAATGGAAAGTCTGCGCTCGTTTACGGTATATCCCTTTGAGCGAAGCAGCTCTATTATAGACATTCTTGTGATACCGCCCAGAATAGAGCCTACAAGAGCGGGAGTTACAACCTCGTCGCCGATAATAAAGAATACGTTCATCGAGCCAACCTCTTCAACGTATTTTCTTTCAACGCCGTCAAGCCAAAGGGTCTGTACATACCCCTGCTTCTCCGCTTCCTCCTGACCTTTAAGGGAAATAGCATAGTTTGCGCCCGCCTTGGTGAAGCCCGTGCCGCCCGCTACCGCGCGGACATATTTCTGTTCAACGAAAATTTTAACAGGCTCGATGCCGTTAGGATAGTACGCGCCTACGGGGGATAAAATAATGGCAAAGATAAGGTGCTTTGCCGCGTGTACGCCTACATGGGGGTCAACCGCAAAAATATAGGGTCGGATATAAAGAGAAGTACCCTCCTCGGTGGGTATCCAGTCCTCGTCGATCTTCACAAGCGTCTTTATAGCCTTGATCGCAAACTCCTCATCTATCTGAGGTATGCAAAGACGCTCGCAGGAAAGGTTCATTCTCGCCATATTCTTTTCGGGACGGAAAAGCTGAATTTTACCCTCAGAGGTACGGTAAGCCTTTAAGCCCTCAAAAATTTCCTGCGCGTAGTGCAGCACCATTGCGGCGGGATCGAGAGAAAAAGGCCCGTAAGGTACGATCCGGGCATCATGCCAGCCCTCGCCCTCGTCATAGTTCATAATGAACATATGGTCGGTGTAGTAATTGCCGAAGCCTAACTTGGTCTGATCGGGCTTTACCTTAGGCGCAGCGGTTTTCTGAATTTTGATTTCCATAATTTTTGCCTTCCTTAGTTTTATTTATCCGTTTTGAAGCGGTTTATTACATGTGATTTTACCGATTAACAATATTATTATATCATCTGTTTAAGTGTTTGTAAATACAAGCGAAAAATTTTTGTGATTTTTTCTATAAAGGTGTTGATTTTTGCATAGAAATTTACTATAATTGTTCGTAGAAAAATTTCCGCCGCAAAAACGGGGGATAAGGATTTTTCGGAAAAATTTGAAAGGTTGGTCTAAAATATGAAAAACATTTCCGTCAATGTAAACGCAAAGCTTTCCCTAATAAACAAAAATATTTTCGGTCATTTCTCCGAGCATTTGGGCAGATGTATATATGAAGGGATATATGTGGGCGAAAGCTCGTCTATACCCAACACAAAGGGAATAAGAGACGACGTTGCGGACGCTCTCAGGCAGCTGGAGGTTCCCGTTCTGCGCTGGCCGGGCGGCTGCTTTGCGGACGAATATCACTGGATGGACGGTATCGGAAAGAAATCCGGCCGCAAAAAGATGATAAATACACACTGGGGCGGAGTTACCGAGGACAACAGCTTCGGTACTCACGAATTTTTCGATTTATGCGAATTGATCGGCTGTGAACCGTATATTGCGGGAAATCTCGGTTCCGGCACCGTACAGGAGATGTCACAGTGGATCGAATATATGACCTTCGGCGGCAAGTCGCCCATGTCCGATCTGCGGAAGAAAAACGGCAGAGAGGAGCCTTGGAAATTAAAGTATTTCGGAATAGGCAACGAAAGCTGGGGCTGCGGCGGAAATATGCGTCCTCAGTATTACGCCGACCTGTACAGACAGTATCAGACCTACTGCCGCAACTATGACGGAAACGAGCTTTATAAAGTTGCCTGCGGCCCCAACGCGGACGACTACAACTGGACGGAGGAGCTGTTAAAGATCGTAAAGCCTTGGCACACAAAGGCTATCAGTCTCCATTATTACACCATACCTACGGGAGATTGGGGCAAAAAGGGCGACGCGGTGGAATTTACCGACGAAGAGTATTACAATACGATCAAAAACGCGGTTAAGATCGACGAAATAATCACCCGTCATCTGGATATTATGTCCGCTTACGACCCCAAGCACGAAATCGGGCTTATAGTCGACGAGTGGGGCAACTGGTTTGACGTTGAAAAGGGTACCAATCCCGGATTTTTGTATCAGCAGAACACCATGCGCGACGCCGTCACCGCCGCCTTTAATTTGGATATATTCATTAAGCACAGCGACAGAGTGGTAATGGCAAATATCGCGCAGGCGGTAAACGTTTTGCAGTCGGTTATACTTACCGAGGGCGAAAAAATGGTGAAAACTCCCACCTATCACGTGTTCGATCTGTACCGTCCTCATATGGAGGGAGAAAAGCTGTTCATATGCGCCGACAGCTCGGATAAGGACGGCGTTCCCACATTAAGCTGCTCCGCCTCCGTCAAGGACGACACCGTATTTTTCACCGTAACCAACGCCGATTTAAATAACGACGAAGAGCTTGAAGTGACCTTCGGCGATTTCATGCCCTCGAAAATCAAAGCGGAAATAATCACCGCCGATGATATTCATGAACACAACACCTTTGACAGCAGCGAAAATGTAACTGTAAATAAATTCGAAAATTTCGCTTTTAACGGAAACAAGCTTAAAATAAAGCTTCCCAAAAGCTCCGTCGCGGGCTTTACAATAAAGCAATGAGTCCATGCAGATGCTTGCTTAAGGATACTCCCGAAAAGGAGCTTATGGAAAACATCAGGGAGTATATAAGCGGCTTGGACGATGATATTAGAGCGGACGAGGAGGTCTACCAAAAAAGGCTTTCAATCTGTAAGAGGTGCGGCAGTCTTATGGACGGGGTCTGTTTAAAATGCGGCTGCTATGTGGAAATGAGAGCGGCGGTCAAGAACAACCGTTGTCCGTCCGAGAAAAGATACTGGTAAAATTCATGATCCGCTTGAAATCAAGGCACATATTATACTAATCCCTTTTGGAACTGCGGGATTAGTGTTTCGGGTGCAATCCCTTTTTGAACTGTGGGTATTACGTCAGTTCAAAAAGGGATTGGTATTAAAGAGAAACGGCGCAGAATAAAACCTGCGATCAGACAGTTGTCGACAGACGATTAAATAACAGGACAGACAGCTGTTTAAATGAAACGGAGGGATTTTTAATGCTCAAATCCATTGTGACCGACGCTGATTTTTTCGGCGGCGAGCCTAAGCTTATATCGGATATTTCCAGATACGGTTCAAGAGGCATAGTTCTCAACGGCGAAAATTTGGCGGGAATGATCTTAATGAGTGCCAACGGATTTTACAAGCTTCCCGGCGGCGGTATAGATCTGGGAGAAAGAGAAAGCGACGCTTTTGTACGCGAGGTGACGGAGGAAATGGGCTGCGGCTGTCATATCATTTCGTCCTTGGGTACGGTTGAGGAACACAAGAGCCGCTCCAATTTCTGCCACCTGTCCTATGCCTTTATCGGAAGAATAGAGGGAGAATGTAAAAAAACACAGCTTGGCGAATCGGAAAAGCTTTCCGGCTTGTCGATAAGCTGGATGAGCTTAAAGGACGCGGCGGCGGTTATGGATAAGGCACTGGAAATGTGCAAGGATTACAGCATGAGATTTATGATCAAAAGGGATAAGATCATTATCGATTACGCCTTGGAACGGATAGAAGCAGGAGAAATTTCTATTGATCTTTAATATTTATTTATATGTCAAAAACATTTTGGAGGGTCGGCCTTGACGGTTGACCCTCTTAATAATCGTAATAATATTACATTTTTATTTTTTCAATTGACTTTGCGTTTTTATAGGTGTATAATTATATTGATTTGGTATAAATCGAATTATTTCCCATTTTAAGGTTAACATAAAGACGTGTTCTTAAGGAAAGGAAACATAAATGGCTAAAGGAAAACACCTTAAAGAAAAGAACAGGGATACCTCAAAAGAAAAAAGAAAATGGAATATAATAAACATCTCGTTAACCGCCGCGTTTTTTACGGCCGTTACCGTTTCATTGATAGTTTTTGAACGCCCCACACAATCGCTTACCGAAAAGCGCGATTTGGCGGAGTTTCCCGAGTTTAATCCGGAAAGTCTGTTCAGCGGCAAATTTACCGACGGAGTAAGCAGCTGGTTTAACGACACCGTGCCTTGGCGCGACGGCTTCAAGGATATTTCCGCGAATATTACAAAGCTTTCGGGAATATCCCTCGGCGGCGTTACCGTGTACGGAGGCCCCTCCGCTGTTGTAAATACCACAACCGCCGCACCCGAGACCGCGCCTGCCGAAAACACAAGTACTGCTTCGGAAAAACCCGCAAATAACACTGACATCGGCGAAATTACGGTTACATCGGCGGAGGAAATCACCCAAATAACCGAAACCGCCGCCACCGCCGAACCGCCCTACGACCCCAGAAACGAGATCGCTCCCGGAGTGCAGACCAACGGACAGATAGTCTGCCTGCAAAACGGGCATTACCGCGGCATCAGCCTTTACGGCGGCGGCTTTAACCGCGATAAGTTTGTACAGTATGTCAACGCCTTTGCCGAGGATCTGGGCGGGCAGATCAAAACCTATGTTATGATCACCCCCACAAGCGGCGAATATTACACCCCGTTAAACTTTGCGGAATATAACGCTTCACAGTCCGACGATATTTTCTATATTGCGGATAATTTAAGCGAAGCGGTAACTGATGTTGACTGCGTTACCGCTTTGCGCGAGCATGTAACCGAAGAAATATATACCCGCACCGACCACCACTGGCAGCCCTTGGGCGCATATTATGCGGCAAGGGAATTTGCCAAGGTCGCGGACGTGCCTTTCCCCGGGCTTGATACCTTTGAAAAGCGGGAGGTAGAGGGATATGTAGGCTCAATGTACACCTTTACCCAAGACGCAAATATTTTGAACGACCCGGAAATATTCACCTACTATATTCCCGCCAACGATTTCAGCTGTTACTACTACGACACCGCCTATAATTTTGACAACAAGTACCCCTTCTTCCTGCAAATGCCCGTTTCCTCCGCATACTCGACTTTTATGGGCGGAGATCAGAAAATAGTAAGAATAGAGACCGACGTTAAAAACGGAAGAAAGCTGGCGGTATTCAAGGACAGCTACGGAAACGCGGAAATACCCTTCTATATGGGAGGATTTGAGGAGATATACGTCTGCGATATAAGATATTTTGATCTGAACGCGGTGGAATTTATCAAGGAAAACGAAATCACCGATGTGCTGTTTACCATGTGTACCTTCTCTGCGGCAGGCGTAAACTGTGACTATATCGAAGAGATACGCACAAAATAGTATAAGAACCCGACTTCGGAAAATGATACCAAATTGTAATAAAATTGTAACACTTTTTTAATTGACTTAAAAAATTTTTCTGGTATACTTTTTACTGTAACAAAATTATCTGTGAGAAGCCGCGCTTATTTTCGTTTAAATTTTATGCCAATCCCTTTTTAAACTGACGTAATACCTACAGTTTAAAAAGGGATTGCACCCGAAACACTAATCCAACAGTTTTAAAAGGGATTAGTATTACACTTAAAAAGTATACCGAAAGGACTGAACCAACTTGAAAAAAACAAACTCCAAAGCTATGGCGGCGATCGTCTGCGCCGCGCTGCTTTTAAGCGGCTGTACCCAAGCGGAGAACCCTACCTTGCCCAATGAAACCGCAGCGGCTACTGCCGATATTACTTATACTTCCGAAAGCACCGAAACACAAACCGAAACCAAACCCGAGCCGGTTACAACAAAAAAAGAAACCGAAATAATAACCGTTACGGAAAACACTTCCGAAAAAACCGAAACTGCACCCACTGCTGTGCTTCCCGCCGAGAAAGCGGGGGAGGTTCCCGACGATTACCGTGAGGACGGCGAAAGCGGGATAAAAATAATCGGCAAAAACGGGCATTATATGGGGCTTATGGGCTGCTGGGGAACCTTTGAGCTGTGCGACGGTTATATTGAGGCTGTAAACCGCGCGGCAGAGGCTTTGCCCGACGTTAACGTTTACAGCATGGTCATACCCACGTCATCGGAATTTTACACCCCCGACGACGTTACGGGCTTTACCGCAAGCCAGAAAGCTAAGATAGACTACATAGCGGAGGAACTTAACGGCGTTGTCAATGCGGACGCTTATTCCGCCCTTGCCGCTCACCTTGAAGAAGCGATATACACCCGCACCGACCACCATTGGCAGCCCTTGGGGGCTTATTATGCGGCGGAGGCCTTTGCGAAAGCAGCGGGAGCGGAAGCCGATTTTGCTGCTTTGTCAGAGTACAAGGCAGTTACAAAGGAAGGCTATGTGGGCTCCCTTTACAACTACTCAAAAAGCGTAAATCTATATAACGACCCCGAACCCTTTACAATGTATATTTCACCCAACGACGAAAGCATTAAAACCACCTATTACGACACCTCTTTTCAAAACGGCTATGAAAGCGATCTGTTCGTCTCCCGCGACGCGGGCGCATTTTACTGCTCATTTCTGGGCAGCGATGACAGGATCGCCGAAATAACTACCGACTGCGATAACGGCAAGACCCTGGTTATCTTTAAGGAAAGCTACGGAAACGCGCTGGTGCCTTTTTTGACCTGCTGCTATCAAAATATTTACGTTTGCGACGTCAGATATTTTGATTTGAATGCCGCGGAGTTCTGCAAAGAGACGGGAGCGACCGACCTGCTTTTTGCCACCTGCACATTTACCCCCGCGGGACCTAACTGCTCTTACGTTCAGGCACTGTTCTAATTGCTTATATAAAGAAAGGCTCACACCATGCCAAATTTTTACCCATTTGATCCGGCCGAGCTGACTAAAAAACAGCGTTCCATAAAACGCGCTCTTCTATCAGACGGCGCAAACCGCATTAAGAAAAAAATCGCCGTTTTGGGCGGCTCAACCACAAACGGAATAGTCGATATGCTGGAATTATTCCTTTTGTGGCAGGGAATACAGCCGGATTTTTACCAAAGCGAATACAACCAATACTGGCAGGACGCGATGTTTTCGGAGGAGCTTCGGGAGTTTAAGCCCGACTTTGTGTTTATCCACACCTCAAACCGAAATATAACCGATTTTCCTGAAATGTCAATGTCCTCTGACGAGGTAAACGCTCTGCTTCAAAATCAGCTCGGTCATTTTACGCAGATGTGGGACAAGCTTAAGGCCGATCTGTCCTGCCCCATTGTCCAGAACAATATGGAGCTTCCCTACTGGAGGCTTTTGGGCAATAAGGACTGCGCCGATTTTCACGGGCGAGTCAGCTTTATTTCAAGATTAAATCAAGGCTTTTACGATTACGCCGCCAAAACCGAAAATTTCTTTATTCATGACATAAATTATTTAAGCGCGCAGCTTGGTCTTGAAAAATGGTCCGATCCTCTTTACTGGAATATGTACAAGTATGCTGTTGCCGTACCCTTGATACCCGAATTTGCGTTCAGTCTATCCAAAATTTTCGCTTCGCTTTTAGGCAAAAACAAAAAGGTATTGGCTCTCGATCTGGACAATACCCTTTGGGGCGGCGTTGTCGGAGACGACGGAGCGGAAAAGCTTGCCTTGGGACAGGAGGTTCCCATGGGACAGGCCTACTGCGAATTTCAAAGCTATATCAAGGCGCAGAAGCAGCTCGGTGTACTGCTTACAGTCTGCTCCAAAAACGATCATGAAAACGCGATCGCGGGACTTAACCACCCCGACGGAGTATTAAAGCCCGAGGATTTTACGCTGATAAAGGCAAACTGGGAGCCGAAAAGCTTAAATATCGAGCAAACGGCAAAGGAGCTTAATCTGCTGCCCGAAAGCATTGTCTTTGTGGACGACAATCCCGCCGAGAGAGAAATAGTAAAAGGTACTTTGCCCGTTGAAGCTCCGCCGATGGAAAGCATCGAAAGCTATATCCATACTTTGGACAAGGGCGGATATTTTGAAGTGACGAATTTTTCCGAGGACGATCTGCACCGCACCGAAATGTATAAGCAAAACGCAGAAAGAGCAAAAATGCAGTCCGCCTTTGCCGATTACGGTGAGTATCTGGACAGCCTTGAAATGAAAGCCGTTATAGAGGACTTTTCGCCGATAAATTTAGCAAGAGTGACGCAGCTCACCAATAAAAGCAACCAGTTTAACGTTACCACAAGGCGGTACACCCAAAGCGATATGGAACAGGTGTTTGAAAGCCCCGACTATATACGTCTTTGCGGCAGGTTAGAGGACAAGTTCGGAGACAACGGCATTGTAAGCGTAGTTATCGGACGTAAGGACGGGGAAACATTGGATATAGACCTGTGGCTGATGAGCTGCCGCGTGCTTAAAAGAGATATGGAGCTTGCAATGCTGGATACTCTTGTAAAAGAAGCCGTTAAACAAGGCGTTAAAGTAATTAAAGGCCACTATTATCCCACCGCCAAAAACAAAATGGTCAAGGAGCTTTTCGGAGATTTCGGCTTTGAAAAAATATCCGAGGACGAAGAGGGCAATACCCTTTGGGAATTAAAAACAGAGGGATATAAAAACAAAAATTTGCATATTGCGGTCAATTGTTGATAATATTTTGAATCGAGGCGCGATTTTTACGCTTCGGGAAAGGAAAAGAAATGGAAGAAATTTACAAAAGATTAAACGAGGTTTTCAGAGATGTTTTCGATGACGACAGCATTGAGGTAAGCGGAGACACCACCGCGGACGATATTGAGGATTGGGACAGCCTTAATCACATTACGCTGATCGACGCTGTGGAAAGCGAGTTTGGGGTAAGGTTCACTATGGGCGAGGTATCGGGCATGAAGAATGTGGGGGAAATGACAGAGATAATTAAGGAGAGAGGAAAAAAGCTGTAATTATACTATATAATAAATAATAAAGGAACCTAAAAAACGGCATAGCCGCTTTTTTTAGGTTCCTTTATCGTTTACGATATTAAAGCTTCTCTACACCAAGAGTAACCTTTTCCCCGTTAATATCCCAATCGGCGGTATATCCTCCGACCGTTCCCGATTCAAACTTTTCGGTAAGGGTATTTTCGGAAATTTCCTCCTTGTTGCTTTCGATAATTCCCTTTATCTTTGCGTTGTCGGAGCAGTAAAGCTTGATATTGTCCATAACCTCAAAGCCCGCGTCCTTGCGCATGGTCTGAATTTTGCTGATTATCTCACGCACAAAGCCCTCTTCGATAAGCTTTTCGTCAAGCTGTGTGTTTAACACAACGGTAATGCCCCTGTCGGAAGCCACTGCGTAGCCCTCCTTCTGGGAAACGTCTATCAGCACCTCTTCCTCGGTAAGCTTAATATCTCCCGTTGACAAGGTAACGGTCATTACTCCCGTATTTTTCAGCTCCGCCATTGCCTTCGCTCCGTCGATCTCGGCAAGAGCTGTTCTCACCTCGTTAAGCTGTTTTCCGTACTTTGCGCCCAACAGCTTCAACTGAGGCTTAAAGGAGTAAACGGTGTATTCGGAAACGTCCTCCTTAAATTCAAGCTTCTTAACGTTAAGCTCCGAGGTGACTATTTCCTTGAACATATCGTCAAGCTTGTTTTCCGACTGCACAAGTATCTCGGACAAGGGCTGACGGCTCTTGATAGCGGCGGCGTTTCTTGCGGCAAGGCCGAGAGTTTTTACTTGCAGCACCGTTTCCATATTCGCTTCCAGCCCGCTGTCTATAAGACCTTCGTCACAAACGGGATAGCCGCACAAATGAACGCTTTCGGGGGCGTTCTTATCATTTGAGCAAACCAAGTTGCGGTAAATATCCTCCGCAACAAAGGGCGTCATAGGCGCGGTCAGCTTAGCCACTGTCACCAAAGCGGTATACAATGTCATATAAGCGTTGATCTTATCCTGTGTAAGCTCCTTCTGCCAGAATCTTTCGCGGCTTCTTCTTACATACCAGTTGGACATTTCGTCCACAAAATCCTGCAAGGTCTTTGCCGCTTCGGGAATACGGTACTCGGCAAGATTTTCGTCAACGGTCTTTACAACGGTGTTAAGTCTTGACAAAAGCCACTTATCCATAACGGGCAGCTTTTCCGGCTCAAGCCTGTACTTGCCCGCGTCAAAATCATCTATATTGGCGTACAGCACGAAAAACGCATAGGTGTTCCAAAGAGTTGAAATATACTTTCTCTGACCCTCTGTTACAGCCTTTCCCGAAAAACGGTTAGGAAGCCAAGGCGCGCTGTTGGTATAGAAATACCACCTTACCGCGTCGGAGCCGTAGGTTTCCAGTGCCTCAAAGGGATCGACGGTATTGCCCAAGTGCTTGGACATCTTCCGACCCTCCTCGTCCTGAACCAAGCCCAGTACAAGCACGTTTTTGTAAGGTGCTTTGTCAAATACAAGGGTGGAAATGGCAAGCAGTGAATAGAACCAGCCTCTTGTCTGGTCTACCGCCTCGGAAATAAAGTCCGCGGGGAACTGAGACTCAAACAGCTCTTTGTTTTCAAAAGGATAGTGATGCTGTGCGAATGGCATTGAACCGCTGTCAAACCAGCAGTCTATTACCTCCGGAACGCGCTTCATCTCCTTGCCGCACTCGGGGCAGGTGATAGTCACCGCGTCGATATAGGGCTTATGCAGCTCTATATTGTCGGGACAGTTTTTGCTCATTGACTTTAACTCTTCGATACTGCCTATGGAATGACGGTGTCCGCACTCGCACTCCCAGATATTCAAGGGAGTACCCCAATAGCGGTTGCGGCTCAAAGCCCAGTCCTGCGCGTTGGCTATCCAGTCGCCGAAACGGTTTTTGCCTACGCTTTCGGGTATCCAGTTTACGGTCTCGTTATTGGCTATCATCTTGTCGCGTACGGCGGACATCTTGATAAACCAGCTGTTTCTTGCATAATAAATAAGGGGAGTGTCACAACGCCAGCAGAAGGGATAGCTGTGCTCAAAGGGCGGCGCGCTGAACAGCAGTCCCCTTTCCTTAAGGTTTTTAAGCACTTCCTTGTCCGCGTCCTTGCAGAATGTGCCGGCCCAAGGCGTTTCCTCGGTCATTTGTCCTTTTGCGTCAACAAGCTGTACCAGCGGCAGACCGTAGTTTCTGCCTACATTTGCGTCGTCCTCACCGAAGGCGGGAGCGATATGAACGATACCTGTACCGTCGGTAAGCGTTACGTAATTGTCGCAGGTAACATACCAGCATTTTTCCTTCGGGGAAACAAAGTTGAACAAAGGCTCGTATTCCTTGTATTCAAGCTCCTTGCCCCGGTACCTTTCCAGTATCTCCCAGCCCTCTTCAAGCACAACGGAAACAAGTGCCTCCGCCATATAGTAGGTGTACTCGCCGCTCTTTACTTTAACATAGGTTTCATCGGGATTTACGCATAAAGCCACGTTTGAGGGCAAAGTCCAAGGCGTGGTGGTCCATGCCAAAAAGTAAGCGTCCTCGCCCTTAGCCTTAAATCTTGCGATAGCCGACTTTTCCTTTACGTCCTTATATCCCTGCGCCACCTCGTGAGAGGATAAGGGAGTGCCGCAGCGAGGGCAGTAGGGTACTATCTTAAAGCCTTTATAAAGCAGGTCTTTTTCCCATATCTGCTTTAACGCCCACCACTCGGATTCGATAAAATCATTGTGATAGGTAACATAAGGATTGTCCATATCCGCCCAAAAGCCTACTGTGCGGGAAAAGTCCTCCCACATGCCCTTGTACTTCCAAACGCTTTCCTTACATTCGGCGATAAAGGGTTCAAGGCCGTATTCCTCTATCTGCTCCTTGCCGTCCAAGCCCAATTTTTTCTCTACCTCAAGCTCAACGGGAAGACCGTGAGTGTCCCAGCCCGCCTTGCGGGGTACAAACGCGCCTTTCATTGCGTGGTAGCGGGGTATCATGTCCTTAAAGGCTCTTGTTTCAACGTGTCCGATATGAGGCTTGCCGTTGGCGGTGGGGGGACCGTCGTAAAATACGTAGGAGCGGTCGTCCTTGTGTACCTCCATGGATTTTTCAAAAATTTTGTTATCGTCCCAGAATTGCTTGATCTTCTTTTCTCTCTCTACCGGGGAGAGAGAGGAGTTTACTTTTTCGTACATCTTTTTTGCTTCCTTTCTTTATAATCGTAATTATCCTTTTAAAGAATCGCTGAATTCTTTCAACTCACTTTTTTTATTCTCGGAAAGACAGTTATATTCAATATTTTGAATCGCACCCTCCAGAGCGTACAAGTGTACCAAGCAAACCGAGGGATATGCGGTCTTAAGCTTGAAAAAAGCCTCTTTAGAGCCTGCTTCCTTAAGCTTTTCAACTGAATCTATGCCCACGTACTTAAGCTTTCTCGCCATTTCCCTGCCGATATTCATCATTGAGGTTAATTCAGACATTTTTTCTCTCCTTATTTTATTCGTTTGACGGGTATCTTAAGTAATAGTAATCATTGCCCTCAGTATACTTCGTTTTTTTAAATCCATGCTTTAAATAAAACCTTTCGGCTCCGTGATTGTTCTTATGACAGCCTAAGGCTATCGGTCTTGCTCCGTATTTTTTATAGCAGGTATCTATTACCTTTTCCAATACATATGATCCTATCCCCGAGCCGCGGTATCTCTTGTCAAGTACAAAACCCATAAGACGGTAGAATGGCGTTTCTTTCATTTCGGGAGGATCGGTTTCCCACTCTATTGCTTCACCCAAAAGTATAACGCCTATATATTCGGATTTGTATTTTATCGCGTAGGTGTCGCCTATACAACCGTGATCTATTCCGTATTGGGTCAGCTCCATTATTGTGTCCGCGTCGTCCACAAAATCGGTGCTTATATCGTCCCTTTGGATTTTCCGCACCTCGTCTATGTTTAAGTCAGTCAGCAGTTCGATGGAAATATCGGTATTTTCGCTTTTCGCTGCATACTCGGCAAGAGACAGGGCTATTTCAAAATGAGCCGCGTCATGCTGCGTACCCTTATATTTTCCGTCACCGCTCCTGTATATATGCTTAGGCGCGTCCAACAAGTCGCCGCAGGTAAGGAACATATATAAATCAAGGCCTCTGAAATCACACATAGCCTGTATGGCGGAGCATTCCATTTCTACTGATATGCAGCCGTCGGCTTTTCTTTTTTCAAAATTATTGATCGTTTCCCTGTAAAAAGAATCGGTTGTCCATGTTTTTCCCTTGACAAAAGGTATTCCGCTTGATTCCATAAACTCCGCAACAATATCGGCATTTTTTACCGTAATATAATCGGAAGCCGGCGCATAATGATACGAAGTGCCTTCATCTCTGTACGCCTCGGTGGGAATCATTACCTTTCCGTGAGCGATCTCCTTGTTTAGGCATCCGCTTCCTCCGAAAACTATATATTTATCCGTTTTGACTTCAGATAAGGTATCTTCTATCGTTGCCACACAAGCGGAAGCACCCGCGTAAGACTTTATAAAAGCAAATTTTTTTCCGTTACGGCAAAGCCGATATATCGGAAGATTTCCCGTAACCGCTGCCGACTGACCTATTTGCTCCAAATCGTAATTATCCTTAACATAACTTTCGATAACGTGCGAAAAGGTGACTATACACGCGTCTACCTCCGCGGCGTTTTCTTTGAGACAAGGGTTTATTTTTGATTCGGATTTATCGTCAAAGCTGTCTGTTATCATTTTTCGACCCCTTTGTTTAAAGCTTCATATAAAAATACAGCGAGATTTCATTTTCATATTCGGTGAACACATATTTTTTTGTATCGATACCGCACAATTCAAAGCCGTATTTAACGTAAAACCGACAGGCCTGCAAATTGTTATCCTGGGTTTCCAATACGATCCGATTGAGCCTTTGTTCCCTGCACCAATTAACGGCACTGTCCATCAGCTTTTTTCCGACGCCCATGTGACGGTACGCGGTATCGACGGATAAATCTTCAATATATCCCATTCCGCGCCAGCCCACGCTGATATAAACCGTTCCTATACATAAATCATTGCAGACGGCCAAAAACACTGCCCGCTTGCTGCTGTCAATATAATCCTTTGGATCAATTGCTTCGTTTTCGTATGTTTTTTGAGTTTTTTCTCCGTAAAGTATTTCCTTATACGACCATTTATCTCCGTCATAACTCGGAACAAATCTGCCTATCACATCAAAGGGCTGATTAGTGTGAGGCAAAAAATGAGCCGTTGCTTCATTAAGCTTTATTATTTCGTAATTAACAGCGTTTTTATTAAATAAAATATTTTCAATCGTTTCTATTTCCAAATCACCGCGATGCACCGTATGAGTACCGTAATACTTAAATCCGAATTTCTTCTGCAAGCTGCATGATGCCTGATTAAAGCTGAAATAGCCGCAGTTGATAAAGTCAACCTTACGTTCATTGAACAAGTNGTCTATNATTTTTTCCATGGCCTCGGAAATCAGTCCCTTTCTGCGGTACTGCNCGGAAAGCGCAAAGGAAAGTGTGACNCCGTTTTTTCCCTTTAAACAAGGATCTTTTGCCAATAGCTCAAATAACGNTTCAACGCCAAAATTCCCTATGACCTTGGAGGATTCCTTATAAACGATGGCATAAGTTTTGTTTTCAATAAACGTGTTAAATTCTTTCCGAGCNGTTTNCTTATCGTTGATCTTTTCAAATCCCGCCATACGGCGCAGCTCGGGGTCGGCCATGTATTCGTAAAAATCTTCAAAATCCGATAAAACAAACGGACGCAAATATAACCGCTTGGTCTCAATGCACATATTTATAATTTGCCTTTCATCTTAAATCTTGAATCTTCGATAAAAATAAAAACTCCGCCCCGAATAACGGGACAGAGAANACATCTGCAACCACCCATTAAACCGTTCAGAACCTGTTTTGGTTTCGCACAGTCAAATGCTCATCCAAACATATTCCCTAAACAGCTTTCCTTAACGCGGAAAATACGGCTCGGCTTAGTCGGAANCGNAATNAAGCTCCTTTCAGCCTGCAACTACAAAGTGATATTCGNAAAAAGCTTACTACTGCCGCATTCACACCATCGNCGGCTCTCTGAAAGCTTCGGCTNAAACCTACTGTCTTTGTCACTGTTTTTATGTGTCGGTGTATATATTATCATTATAATAACACTTTTAAAGGGTTTTGTCAAGGGAAATTTTCAAGGATAAAAAGNATACAGTAGCTCTTTTTATTGCATATAACAACAATGCCGACCAACGGGCGATTTCCTTTTCCTTCCTGCGGAGAAACGGACAACACTCTATCGTCCGCTTTAGATAAATTTCTAACATATTTAATATTNATGTTATATAAATTTAAGTGATCNTTTTGCATAACTAAGCCTTTCAATAAAAAGGCTGCGNCAAAACGCAGCCTTAAATTTACAATTCCCACTCACAGTAGGGTCCACTGCTTTTACCAGTCCCACTCACGGTAGGGTCCACACGCTTTTTACGAAAGCCAAAAGCCCTCATACATGTAAGCTTAAGCTTACAATACTATTATATACAATATTTTTAATTTTGTCAACGGTATTAAAAGATTTTTTCCCTATATTACGTTTTCTCCGCCGCCAAAAAATATTCCTTATTTTTCTTTTTCAAAACCTTCCACACAACTATGTAGCATATAACATGAACCGCGAAGGTTATCGCCCAAGACATGGGATACGAAAGATAAACCGTCCTTACGGTGTGGTATTCGGGGATTTGAAAAACGGTTGCGATCCAAAGGATACGCAGTCCGCANGCTCCCAAAAGAGATACTATCATCGGCATAACGGAATAGCCCAATCCGCGCAGCATTCCCACCATAACGTCCATCGCGCCGCACAGCGCGTAGGTTGTGGCGATTATGGAAAGACGGTTCATTCCCGCTTCAACTACTTCGGGTGTTTTTGAGTAAATTCCAAGCAGGGGGTGACCCAGAAAATATGCCGCCCAGCCGACAACAACTCCCGTTACCGTTACACACAAAAGNGAGCTGAACAAAATTTTTGGTATCCGGCGGTATTTTCCCGCGCCCATATTTTGTCCCGTAAAGGAGATTGCGGCTTGGTGAAAGGTGTTCATTGCCATATAGATAAAGCCCTCTATGGACGACGCCGAGGAGTTTCCCGATACCACCACATCACCGAAAAGATTGATCGAGGACTGTATCACCACATTGGAAAGAGAAAAGATCATTCCCTGAAAACCCGCGGGAAGTCCCACTCTNACCACCGANGCNAAAACGCGGCTCTTGATCNTAAGCTTTTTCAAATCAAGNCGAATCGCGGTATCGTCCTTAATAAGACAAATTACGATAAGCCCCGCGGAAATGCACTGAGAAATAACAGTGGCAAGCGCGACGCCCGCAACGTCCATTTTAAGCAAAATAACAAAAAGCAGATTAAGCCCCACGTTTATCACTCCCGCCGCCGTCAGGAAATACAGCGGCCGCTTTGTGTCGCCGACGGCGCGAAGTATCGCCGAACCGAAGTTGTATACCATCATTGCGGGCATTCCGAGAAAGTAAATGCGGAGATAGATAACCGCCAGCGGCAGCTGCGCCTCCGTAGCGTTCATAAGCTCTAACATCTGCGGCGCAAATACAAACCCCGCTACCGCCAGCACCGCTCCGCAAATAACCGACAGCAGCATTGAAGTGTGTACGGCATCGTGAAGCTCNGAGTCGGAGCCCGCTCCTCTTGTGCGCGCCACAAGGATATTTACACCCACCGAAAGCCCCACAAACAGGTTGGTAAAAAGGTTTATAAGGGACGAGGTAGAGCCCACCGCACCCATTGAATTATCTCCCGCAAAGCGTCCGACAACGATTATGTCCGCCGCGTTAAAAAGAAGCTGCAAAAGCCCCGACGCCATAAGAGGCAAAGAAAACAGCAGCATCTTTTTCAGTACCGAGCCGCTGCACATATCTATTTGGTATTGTTTAGACAAGCTTATCCTTCTTCCGTTGTTTTTTAAAAAATTTGTCAAAAATATTCGGATTATATTATTATAACAGTTACACTCTAAAAAGTCAATCTTTCGGAAAATAAAGCATCGGTTTTATGCGAACGAACTTTAAATAATCGCCTTACGGCTGCAAGCGCAGGCGATTATTTTTACTTATAAAAACAAAAAATCCTTGGGCGTAATCGGCAAAATTTTACTTTCCTCAAAGTCTTTTACATTTCGTGTAACAATATATGCCGCATNACATTCAATTGCACATTCTGTTTGCAGGCAGTCCTCCATATCTTCAAATTTAAAATNGCTCAACGCATTTGTCAATTTACGTTTGTCTATGCCGACAACGGTAAGTATGTTGCACAGNTCCAATAACATTTCTCTGCGTTCCTCGGAAGAGTAAGCCCTTCTCAGGATATAAAAAGCGTCTGTTATTGAATGAGCCGCAACATAGCCCTCTAATTTCTCATCCGAACATAGGGTCATGATTTTTTCCGCTTCTTGAAAATACGGCTCCCGCTTAGCCAAAAAATCAATCAAAATGTTGGTGTCTATAAGAATCCTCATCTGCCGTATTTCTCCTCTCGATATTCCGCCAACATCTCCTTTTCATTTTCTATCGGAACGCATCGGATCATTTGCCGCAGACGTTCAATGGATTGAAGCTTGCTTTTGTTGATCGGATTGGCGGCAAATTCGGCTTTTTTTATTCTGTCCGCCGTACCGCTGTCCGAAAATCCCGTTATGAAGCCTACCAGCATTTCCACNTGTTCATCTGACAAAGCACTGACCAAATTTATCGCATATTCTCTTGACGTCATGATATTACCCCCTATAAAGCATTCCCGGAATTGCTTATATTAAGCTTATTATAACAGTTACACTCTAAAAAGTCAATCTTATTTAAACCTCGCCGCAATATTTATACCTGAATTTTTTATCGGGTTGACAAACGCTTGCATTTTCCCNCAAAATGTAGTATAATAAAATTTAACCTATTTTTGGAAAATACAATGTTGACCTTNTTGAAAACAAAAGCGGNNTGAAAAAACGGGAAAGGCGGATAAAAAGTGCTTGATCTTATGACCCAATCGGCAAGCAGCGCATTGATAGTAGTACAGGTCTTTGTCTGCCTTGTTATAATTTTTGTGGCTATCCCCCTGCACGAGTGCGCGCACGCATGGACGGCAAAGGCNTTGGGCGATCCCACCCCGGACAAAAGCGGACGGCTTTCNCTGAACCCGCTTTTGCACATTGATGTTATGGGGACCTTCGCGGTGCTGCTGTTCGGCTTCGGCTGGGGCAGACCGATACCCGTAAACCCCTACCGCTGCACAAGAGCAAAACCNAGGGTGGCNACCCTGCTTATCACCTTGGCNGGGCCCCTTGCCAATATACTTATNGCCTATATCGCNATGATAACGGAAAAGATAATTTTNTACTCCCATACCGAAATCATTCTGTCNGGCAGGGAGTCTATGGAATATTACCTNTACTATGCGGCNGCGCAGGTGGTAAGCACAAGCATTTATCTTGCGGTATTCAATCTTCTGCCCGTGCCTCCCTTTGACGGCGCGAGATTCTTTATGATATTTCTGCCCACAAAGCTGTATATAAGGATAATGAGATACGAAAGAGCNATNATGACGGTTATAATGCTTCTGTTTTTGTTCGGAGTGTTCAGTATTCCCATGGCGTTTCTGTCACATTGGATATCGCAGGGATTGTTTTACGCCACCGGGTATGTTGAATTTTTTATGGGAGTTTAACCGAAAAATGCAGGAATTGAATTTTAAGCTTACGGTCTACGAGGGACCCCTCGACCTGATGCTTACTCTTATACAAAAGCATAAATTAAACATAAGGGATATTGAAATCTCGGTGCTGCTGGACCAGTTCCTTTTGTATCTGGAGCAAATGCAGGAAGCCAACATAGAGGTGGCGGGAGAATTTATGGAAATGGCGGCGCACCTGATACTGATAAAATCCTCCGCGCTGCTCCCCAAGCATGAAGCCGAGCAGCTTAAAAAGGAATTGGAGGGTACGCTTATAGAGTANGCCCTCTGCAAGGTCATCGCGGAAAGACTGAAGGATATGTGGAAGGGTACCGAGATTTTTGTAAGAGAGCCTATGAATGTGGCTTCGGATTTCACCTACAAGCTTAACCATGATGTGTACGAGCTGTACGCCGCGGTCATTTCAATGACCGACCGNGTNACCCTTGCCAAATTCAACGCCCGTCCGCCTTCATTAAAGCCAATAGTTGCAAAAAGCTATGTTACCGTTTTTACCAAGGTGCTTTACGTGCTGAAAAAAATAAAAAAAAGCGGAGGCATAGAGCTTAAAACTCTTTATAAGGGGCAAAACCGTTCGGAGCAGGTTGCGACCTTTCTCGCGCTGCTGGAGCTGTCCAAGCACGGGTATGTAAATATTTCGGAGGACAACGAATGGCTGGAATATAAGGGCGGAAGAAAAAAACAGGATAATTACGAAAACACCGCGGAAGCGTCCGATGAAGCATATACAAATACGCGGCAAATTGCCGAGACGGAAATAAGGGCAGATGACGAAAGCGGCTTTCACGAATAAATAAAGCAAAAATCCTTCGGTTAACACCAAACCGAATTATCCGAAAGGGAAAAGCAATCAATGGAAATAGTAGAAGGTATGGCGATAATCGAAGCGATCCTTTTCGCCTACGCAGATCCTATAACAATAGACAAGCTGTCCGAGGCTTCGGGGATAGACCCCGATACCGCCGCAAAAATAATATCTCAGCTTGAACGCCGCTATTCGGTAATAGGAAGCGGCTTAAGAATAATACGGCTTGACAACGCCTTTCAGCTTTCCACTCAAGAGGAGCTGTCCTCCTACGTAAAGGCGGCCTTGGATACTCATAAGCAGACGCCGTTGTCGCAGGCGGCGTTGGAATGTCTTGCGGTAATAGCCTACAATCAGCCCGTAACAAAAGGCTTTGTCGAACAAATAAGAGGTATAGACAGCTCGGGAGTTGTCAACACTTTAGTTGAAAAAGGACTTATCGAGGAAGCGGGACGGCTGGAGCTGCCCGGAAGACCCATAGCCTACCGCACTACCGATACATTCCTGCGCTGCTTCGGATTAAACAGCCTTGAAAATCTTCCTCCTTTGCCCGCACAGGAGGGACAGCTCAGCCTTGACGAGCTCGACGGAATAAATCAGCAGGAGATAGACGAACAGGCGGAACAGCTTGCGGGACAACTGGGTATAGAAGCTTTGGACGACATTGACGATTAAGATTAATACTATTCTCAAATTAAAAACATCGTAAATTTTTGTGGTTAATTTGAGAATAGTGCTTCGGGTGTAATCTCAATTTAAAATTTGTAAAGATGGATTTTAAATTGAGATTAGTATAAGATAACGATTGATACGGTTTTATCAAACAACAAGGGGGGACGCCGATTTGACTGCTGTTATCATAATAGCCGCAATTGCACTGCTGATATTTTTTCTGTTGGCGTCCTTCATAACGGCTTATTTGGAATATGACGGAGTTTTTAAATACAAGGTGAAATATCTTTGCTTCACGTTGGCGAAAAATCCCTTATCCCCTGAGAAAATCAAAAAGAATAAGCTTAAAGAGGAAAAAAAGAAGCGAAAGAAAGAAAAAAAAGAATTAAAAGAAAAAGCCAAGAGAGATAAGCTTTTGGCAAAGAAAAGAAAAAAACGGAGTAAAACCGCCGTTCCCGTAAAATGCACTGAAACGGCGGCGCAAACGGAAGAGAAAACCGAAAAAAATACCGATACCAAAGAGACCGCTAAAACAGGCCCGCAATCCGATACGGAAACAAAAAAGGTCAAGGCAGACGGCAAAGACAATCCGAAAAAGGACGGCAATGCCGGCAAGCCAAAAATAACCCCCGAGCTGATATTCAGAATGATCGGCAAGGCTAAGCCTCATATAAAAAGAATTTTCAAAAAAATACGCATCAGCGGAGTTTATTTTGACGCAACGGTAGGCGGCGAGGACGCGGCAAAGGCCGCAATAAGCTACGGCGTACACTGCGCGGCGATAAACGGATTGACCGCTTTTTTGGACAATACGGTTTCTTTTAAAGCGGAAAAGATAAACATCAGAGCAGATTTCGATCTTGAAAAAAGCGAATATTACGGCAGAGCAAAGATTAAGCTGAGACTGTCCACGCTTTTGCACAGCGGAATTTGGGGCTTTTTTGCGGTAGTTGGAGAGCTGAAGGAAGTCTCGGATATTACCGAGAAAAGCGAAAATAAAGAAAGCCCCCAAAAGGCGGCTTAAAATAAAAAATATAAAATTATAAAACAATCGGCGGAAAACCGCCTGAAAGAAAGGAATAAAATTATGGCACAGCATCTTGAAGGACTTATGGGAACATCGATGGAGAAGATTCGCGAGCTGGTGGACGTTAACACCATTATCGGAGAACCCGTTGAATCCCCCGACGGCACAATAATCATACCCGTTTCAAAGGTTTCGTTCGGCTTTGTTTCCGGCGGCTCGGACATTCCCGCAAACGCTCCCAAGGAGGTATTCGCGGGCGGTACGGGCGCGGGCGTTACAATTAAACCTCAGGCGTTTATCGTTATCGACCGCGACGGAGACGTAAGAATGTTGGAGCTTGGCGCAAAGGAAAGCCCTGTTGACAGTCTTGTTGAGGGTATTCCCGGGATCGTATCCAAGGTAAAGGATATTTTCGCCAAGAAGCCGGGAGAAGGCGACGAGGAAGATACAAGCGCGGAATAATCGAAAATCCCGCTCATTATATCTGCCCGCGGTATCAACCGAAGAAAAAGAGCCTTAAAAATTTCCAAGCACTGTCAAAAAAACCAAGGCTCTCCACAGCGGTTTCTACCCCGTTAACGGTGATTAAATCAACACCGCATATATACTCGCCGTCAAGGTAAATTTCCGCTTCGCCCGCTTTTTCGCCGTTTTCAAAGCCCGCGTACAGAAAAGGCTCAGCGTACAGCTTAAAGGAAACCGCTTTCATTTCGTTTTGAGACAGCGGCAGTGTGACCTTTTCGCTTAAAGCAAGCGTTACTCTCTCTTCATTTCCGCCGATAACGGGAACGGTAACGGGAGAGGGCAAAACCAATTCTGTCATCTTGACCTGTTCAAAGCCGTAGTCAAGCATTTTTCTGTGATCCTCCCAATCGTCGGGAGCGTTTAAGGTAACGCAGATAAGCTTTACCCCGTCGCGCTCCGCCGCCGATACGAGGCATCTTCTGGCATTGTCGGTAAAACCGGGCTTAACGCCGTAGCACCCCTCGTACTGCCACAGCATTTTGTTTGAATTGGCAAGTCGGCGAAGATAAGGCGGATTACCGAACTCGACCTGCGCGTCGACACAGCGGCATATCTCGCAAAATACGGGATTTTCCAGCGCGGCCTTGGTAAGCATTGCCAGATCATAAGCGGTGGTATAGTGACCGTCGGCGTCAAGCCCCGAGGGATTGGCAAAATGAGTATTTTTAAGCCCGAGCTCTGCGGCTTTTTGGTTCATAAGCTTTACAAACTCACTCATAGAACCGCTTACACTGACGGCTGCCGCGTTTGCGGCGTCGTTTCCCGAAGGAAGAAGTATTCCGTACAGTAAAGCGCGCCTTGTTACAATATCGCCCTGCTGTAAGCCCATAGAGGTGCCCTCTACCTGAATGGCATAGCTGTCTGCGGTGAATTTTCTGTCAAGGTCTCCCGCTTCGATAGTGAGCAAAGCGGTCATTATTTTGGTAGTACTTGCCATTGCCCTTTCGGCAAAGGCACTTTTTTCGTATACTATACTGCCCGTATCGGCGTTGATAACGATCGCGCTTGCCGCGGATACCGAAAAATTCGGGGACAAAGCATATGCTTTTTTATCCGACAGAGGCAGCAACGCCAAAAAAGACAAAACAAAGCAAAGCAACTTTTTTTTCACAGGACTTTTTCCTTTCATATATTGATTTTTTAGTTGAGTTTTTATATATCATATGAAAGGACGACAAAATTCTTGTCCGTAATAAATCGGCATTTTTCGGCAAATTACGGCAATTTAAAAAAATAAGTTTGAAACAGCCTGAAAAAATGGGCTATTTCAAACCGATCAGTTGGTGCATTTTGCGCCGGCTCTCCTTAAAGGGAAAGGCAGAACATAAAAATGGAAAACAGATTACAGAAAATACTTTCCGACAGCGGCTACTGTTCAAGGCGCAAGGCGGAGGAGCTTATCTCAAAGGGACTTGTAAAGGTCAACGGACACACCGCAAGGCTCGGAGATAAAGCCGACGGCGAAAAGGATTTGATCACCGTATGCGGAGAAAAGCTGGAAACGGAGGGCGTTACCCTCAGATATATAAAGCTGTACAAACCCAGAGGCTATCTCACCTCAATGGAGGACGCTCATTCCGAAAAGCTGATAACCGATCTGCTTAAAGGGGTAAAGGAAAGAGTTTACCCGGTAGGACGGCTTGATAAAAACAGCGAGGGCATTATCCTGCTTACCAACGACGGCAGGTTCGCAAACGATATAATGCACCCGAGAAAGCATGTGGCTAAAACGTACCGCGTTACCGTACCCTCCAAGGTCACCGACGAACAGCTTGCATTGATGTCGGTAGGAGTGGAAATTGAAAAAAATGTAGTCACACAGCCCTGTGTTATAAACGTACTTACCGCCGAAAGCGAAAGAACGGTTCTGGAATTTATCATTAAAGAGGGTAAAAACCGTCAGATAAGAAAGATGTGCAATAAGGTGGGTCTGGAGGTCTCAAGACTTAAGAGAACAAGCGTCGGCGGCGTTAAATTAGGTATGCTGAAGCCGGGAGAATACAAGGATCTGACGGCGGAGGAAATGAGAGCTCTTAGGGCTGCTATCGGAAAAGAGGAGCCGTCAAGAAGGAAAAAACGGTAAAGAATAAGCGGCGAAGCCGCAAATGCCTTTTTCGCTTCCTTTTTGCGCTGCAAAAAGGAAGTAGGGCGTGGGACAAAGTCCCACAAAGTGAATAATTAAAGCCAACACAGAAGCAGGCGAAGCCGCCGCTTCGGTTGTTAACATCTTATACTATGGGCTATCTGAAAAGTCGCAATTTGCACAATTTCTACTAATTGCGGACGCTTTCTGCGTCAAAAATGCTCGAAATATTACCATATTTCTCCGCTTTTTTCCTTGAAATCGCC
>JAAVIF010000021.1 GCA_014799365.1 Oscillospiraceae bacterium | reverse complement strand
GGCGGATATGTACGTTCAATACAATATCTGAGGGAGCTTCGCTCCCTCACGCTGCCGCTATTGCGGCAGCGCATTTAAAAAGTAGCTTGTCTACTTTTTAAATGGATATTAGTATTATCAAATTAAAAAACAACCGCAAAGCCTTTCCGAAAAGCTTCACGGTTGTTTATCTCCAATTGAAAAATATACAGGAAACAAGCCTACTTTATTTCCGAAGCCTCAATTCTGTTGATAGCTCTTTTCAGCTTATACTCCGCAATAAGGTACTCCTTATCCTCGCTTTTAGCCTGCTTCATTCTTCCTTCCGCAAGCTCCTTAGCCGCCTTTGCGCGTTCAACGTCGATCTCGTCCGCCCATTCGCAGCTTTGAACAAGAATAACGGTCTTATCCTTACTTACCTTGACAATACCCTCGGAAACGGCGGCCGTACGGAATTTTCCGTCCTGCTTTACCTTTAGCTTTCCGATAGGGAGCGCGGCAACATAGTCCTCATGTCTTGCAAGAATACCCTTGTCGCCGACGGTAGTCCTTACAATAAGGTTTTCGGTCTCTCCGTTGTAAAATTCCTTGTCGGGAGTAAGTATTTGCAGCTTAAATGGAGTCATTGTAAAGACCTCCTTTTATTTCATTGACTTAGCTTTTTCGACAGCCTCGTCAATTGTTCCTACGAACAGGAACGCGGATTCGGGCAGATCGTCATGCTTACCCTCGATAATTTCCTTAAAGCCGCGGATAGTTTCCTTAAGAGGCACGTACTTGCCTTCCATACCCGTGAACTGCTCCGCAACGGAGAAGGGCTGCGACAGGAAACGCTGAATCTTTCTTGCTCTCGCAACGGTCAGCTTATCCTCGTCGTCCAATTCGTCCATACCGAGAATAGCGATAATATCCTGCAATTCGTTGTATCTCTGCAAAATACCCTGTACCGCTCTGGCAACCTGATAATGATCATCGCCGACTATTTCGGGAGTAAGTATGCGCGAGGTGCTTTCCAGAGGGTCAACCGCGGGATAAATACCCATTGAAGCTATTGAACGGGAAAGAACCGTTGTAGCGTCCAAGTGCGCGAATGTGGTCGCAGGCGCGGGGTCGGTAAGGTCGTCCGCGGGAACGTAAACCGCCTGTACCGAGGTGATAGAACCCTTGGAGGTAGAGGTGATTCTTTCCTGCAATGCGCCCATTTCGGTAGCCAAGGTAGGCTGATAACCAACGGCGGAGGGCATACGTCCAAGCAAAGCCGATACCTCGGAGCCNGCCTGTGTAAATCTGAATATGTTATCGATAAAGAGAAGCACGTCCTGTCCCTCTCTGTCACGGAAGTATTCCGCCATGGTAANACCCGACAGAGCAACTCTCATTCTCGCTCCGGGAGGCTCGTTCATCTGACCGTATACCAAAGCGGTCTTGTTGATAACTCCCGATTCCATCATTTCGCGGTACAGGTCGTTACCCTCACGGGTACGCTCGCCTACGCCCGTAAATACGGACAAGCCGCCGTGCTGCTTGGCAACGTTGTTGATAAGCTCCATGATAAGTACGGTCTTGCCAACGCCCGCGCCGCCGAACAGGCCTATCTTACCGCCCTTAAGGTAAGGCGCGATAAGGTCTACTACCTTGATACCCGTTTCAAGTACCTCGTTGGACGCCGCCAGCTCCTCGTACTGAGGGGGCTTGCGGTGGATCTCCCAACGCTCCTTGGTTTCGGGGGTAGGCTTATTGTCTACCGCTTCGCCCAGCAGGTTGAAAATACGACCAAGGGTCTCCTCGCCTACCGGTACGGTTATGGATTTTCCTGTGTCTACTGCCTTTGTTCCGCGCACCAAGCCGTCTGTGCTGCCCATGGCGATACAGCGAACAAGGTCGTCGCCGATATGCTGAGCTACCTCGACAACAAGCTTTTGTCCGTTGTTGTCGATCTCGATAGCGTTAAGCAGGGCAGGCAGGCTGTTTTGCGGAAATTTAATGTCCAGCACTGCGCCGATGATCTGCACCACAGTGCCGATATTTTGTTTGTTTTCTGACATATCCGTAATGCCTTTCTATGTTTGTTTATGTTACAATACACATGCCCAACAAGCGGTTTTCCCGAGGGAAAATTTCGGACNGCGTCCGAAAAGCGTTTGGGCGCACTTTGAATCGTTCGGTGTTCCGAAGGTCGAAAAGTGTCGGTTTTTATTGTAGTGCATTTGCGCCGGAAACAATCTCNTTGATTTCGTTTGTGATTTTTTCCTGTCTGGCACGATTGTATTTTAAGCTTAATTCCTCGGTCATTTTTTCGGCGTTGTCCGTCGCGCTTTCCATTGCGTTGCGTCTTGCGGATTGCTCCGAAGCATAAGCGTCGCTCAGAGCGCAGTAAATCAAGCTCATGGTAAATTTAGGTACAATACGGTTAAATACCGCTTCGGGAGACGGATCATATGTAATAATGGTGGGGACCTCTTCGCCCTCCTCGTCTCTGTAAATGGGCAGAATATCCATTGAAACGGGATTCTGCACCAATGGGGAGACAAAGGTGGTGTAGAATATCTTGACCTCGTCCACCTCTTCTTTTTTGAACATTTCAATGGCGATAGTCGCAATGTCGGAGCAGTCGGCGGTTTTTGCGGTCTCGGCAAGCAGCGGATATTTTCCTATCAATTCAAAGCCCCGCTTTTCAAAAAACTCAATGGTCTTTTTTCCGATAGCGATTATTTTGGGCTTGCNTTCTCCCTGCTCGCTTTCGGCAAGAGCCATTTTAAGCAGGTTTCCGTTATATCCGCCCGCAAGACCTCTGTCTCCCGCTATAACGATAAACAGGCGGTTCTTGACCTCGCGTTTTTCGGTAAAGGGAGAGTTGAAGTCCTTTTTCGACTCCGCTATTTCCGTCATCATCTCGTAAAGCTTTTCAAAGTAGGGTCTGCCCGCTTCGGCTTTCTCCTTTGCCTTTCTGAGCTTGCTCGATGATACCAGCTCCATTGCCTTGGTGATCTGCATTGTTGAGCCGACGCTCTTTATGCGGCGTTTTATCGCCTTCATATTTCCTGATGCCAACTTATCAATCCTTCCTCTTGAGGAGAGCTTTTTTCCGAGTTAAATCTGACCTTGCGTCCTTTCCCTCGGAATAAAACTCGACGGGTTTAAAGGAACTTGTTTGTAAAGTCCCTTCAAACGTAATCACCAACCTCTTAATAATATTTTTTCAGCGGCAGAACGTTTTCCTTGCAGAAAAAGCAAAGCAGGGAAAATGCCAGATTCAGCACTGCCAGTGACAGCGCGACGATACTTATTGCTAATGCGGCTTTTTTCATATGTTCTCCTTTCTGTTCGGGAAACTGTTCCTAAGCTTAAATTTTTTTTTGGGGGCACCTTTGGCAGCATCGGAACGAGACTTTTCCCCGTTCTTATGCTTCCCCGAAAACGCTTGTTTTATTTATAGAGTTTGTCGAAACGGTACACCTTTCCGGGGTTTTCCTCAAAAAATTCCGATACCTTTTCGAGAGCGGCTATTGCCTTATCCTCGTCGGAAAAATAAGCGCAGACGATACCCCCGATAAGCTCGATAGCCTGAGGAAAACCTGTTATAGCCCACTTTTTGTCCTTGCCGCCGATATTTTTCATCACTTTAAAAAATTTCACTTCGGCAAGCTCCGTGCCGTTGACGCCCATGATCCACATATTAAAACTCCTTATAAAACAGTATTAAAGCGATTTAACAAAGCTGTCCGTAAACTGCTTAAGAGCTTCCTTAAGCTTTGCTTCATTTTCGGGCGAAAGAACCTTTTCTTTCTTTATGCCCTCGGTGATCTCGCCGTGCTTTTCGTTGATCTCCGCAAGCAGCTCTTTCTGATACTGAGCGGTCTTTTCAACGGGCACATCGGAAAGGTAGTTGTTGATAACGGCATAGATGATAACAACCTGATCCTGAACGGTCAGAGGTGAATTTTGAGGCTGCTTGAGAACCTCAACTATACGTTCGCCCTTTGCCAGACGCGCCTTTGTGTCAGCNTCAAGGTCGGAGCCGAACTGTGAGAATGCCTGCAATTCGCGGTACTGTGAATATTCCAGCTTCAATGAACCCGAAACCTTCTTCATTGCCTTGATCTGAGCGTTACCGCCTACACGGGATACCGAGATACCGGGGTTAACGGCGGGTCTGATACCGCTGTTGAACAATTCGGTCTCAAGGAATATCTGACCGTCGGTAATGGAGATAACGTTTGTTGGGATATACGCGGAAACGTCTCCCGCCTGTGTTTCGATGATAGGCAGCGCGGTCAATGAACCTCCGCCGTACTCCTCGGTAAGGTTAGCCGCTCTTTCAAGCAGTCTTGAATGGAGATAGAAAACGTCGCCGGGGTAAGCTTCACGTCCGGGCGGTCTCTTAAGGAGCAGGGAGAGTGCGCGGTAAGCTACGGCGTGCTTTGACAGGTCGTCGTATACTACCAATACGTCCTTGCCCTTTTCCATAAAGTATTCGCCCATTGCGCAGCCCGAATAGGGAGCTATGTACTGCAAGGGGGCAAGCTCACTGGCCGCGGCGGAAACTACGATAGTATAGTCCATAGCACCCGCTGCCTTAAGCTGCTCAACTACCGTTGCAACGGTAGAAGCCTTTTGTCCGATCGCAACATAAATACAAAGAACACCCGAGTTCTTCTGGTTGATTATGGTATCAATGGCGATAGCGGTCTTACCCGTCTGTCTGTCGCCGATGATAAGCTCACGCTGACCTCTGCCTATGGGTATCATGCTGTCGATAGCCTTGATACCTGTCTGAAGAGGTACGCTTACCGGCTCTCTTGTGATAATACCTGAAGCGATCTTTTCAATAGGTCTGCGTTCCTCGGTAAGTATCGCGCCTGCGCCGTCGATAGGCTCGCCCAAGGGGTTTACGACTCTTCCGAGAAGAGCCTCGCCTACGGGTACGGAAATGATCTTTCCCGTGCGCTTAACGGTAGCACCCTCCTTGATGTCGTCGTCGGGACCGAGCATTACGGCACCTACGCTGCTTTGCTCCAGGTTCAGAGCCATACACTGTACGCCGTTGTCGAACTGGAGAAGCTCGTTTATCATACAATTTTCCAGTCCGTGGATATTTACGATACCGTCACCGACGGTAACAACTGTACCTGTGTCGGTAAGGGAAATTTTGCTGTCAAATTCTTTGATTCGATTTTTAAGTATTCCCGTTATTTCTTCGGGGCGTAATTCCATTTGTGACCTTCCTCCTTTCGGTGGTCTTGCGGTAAATCCGCATCTGACGGAGCTGTTGCAAAACAGCGGCACTGCATGAANAAAATCGGCAGCAGCCGCGCTTNCGCTTCTGCCTTGCAACAACTCCGTCAAGCTGTAACATTTTACAGCCGAAACCGAGCCGAGCTTTAAAATTAATACTATTTTCAAATTAAAAAGATTGCAAAATTNTAGCGGATAATTTGAAAATAGTGCTTAGGGTNTAATTCCAATTTAAAATTTTTATAGATTGATTTTAAATTGGAATTAGTATAAAGCCGTTCGTATGAATGTTCAAAAGCCGATCAAAACTCGAAGGATNTTGACCGTTAACACTGAAACGCTAACCAAAAAACACTTCCCGCACTGACCGGGCTTTACCCGATAAGCTGCGCAAAGCTGTCTCTTAATCCCTCCAGCCTTGTCTTAATGCTTCCGTCCATTCGGGTGTCACCGTAGTCCACTACGATTCCGCCCATTATAGTTTTATCCAATTTCTCGGACATCAAAACATTCTTTCCGATTATCTGCGACATTTTCTTCTGCACCTGCTCGCGCTGAGCCGACGTAAGAGGAAACGCCGTTGTAACGGTGATCTCCGCTATACCTAACTTCTCGTTGCAAAGCTCCGAAAACGCGGCGGANATTTTTTCAAATCTGTCCCAGCGTCCTCCCTCGGTGATTACGCAAAGAAAATTGTAAACACATCTTGAAAGCTTTCCGTCGAAAGCCTCCTTGATAACCGATAATTTTTCCTCTGTGGAAACGGTGGGGGTACTCATCAGCTTAACAAATCCGTCCGTACCGTTAACGACGTCCTTAACGGAATTCAATTCGGTACGCGCGGTCGCTAAGTCCTCCCCCTCCTCGTTGATCGCGTCAAAAAGAGCCAAAGAATAGTTTTTTTCAACCGTTCCCGTCATATCAGCCCTCTTTTCCTACGCCGGCAAGAAAACCTTCAATAAGCACTGCGTTGTCCTTTTCGGAGATTTCCTTTTCGCATACCTTGGAAGCCGCCAAAACGACCACTTCGGAAATCTGATCCTTTACCTCGTTGAGAGCGCGGCGTTTTTCCTGCTCNATGCTCTCCTGCGCCTGCTGCTTCATGTGAGCGGCACTTGCGTTGGCTTCGGCAATAATTTCCGCTTCCCTGTCGGAAGCTCTTTTAACTGCCGCCGCAACGATCTGATCAGCTTCTTCCTTGGACTGCTGAAGCTTTTCGGTATACTCCGCCTTGGTTTGCTCCGCTTCCTTTTTCGCTGTTTCGGCAGCGTCAAAGTCCGCGTTAATCGCCTGCTGTCTCTTGTCGAGAATATCCATTACCTTGTTATGTAATAAGAAACGGTACAGCAGAAAAATTATAAGCGTATTGATCAGCGTAAAGACAATGGTAGAGGGGTTGATGTCCACGAAGGAAAGATAGGTTTTACCTTGCTCTGCGACTGCTTCGGCCGTTTCGGCAAGTAATTCCATATACAATATAATCAGTCCTTTCAATAGAATATGGGTAAGGCGTTATGCCCCGCCCCAAGAGCCTTTGCTTAAAGCTTCCGCTCTTACACCTCTTAAAGCCGCGCCTGTCGGATCGTGTAAAACGAAGCAGGATNGTTTTGTAGCTGCGATACTTTAGCCGCCCTTACGGTGTTTCCGAAATATATCGGATAATTTCAAAAACCGCTCGAACGGATAAAGCAACCAAAACGCTCTTGTCNCNTTATTTATCCGAGGCAGGCTTTCGTCTTAGCCAAGCTGACCGATAAAGGGATTTGCAAACATCAGCAAAATGGCGATGATCAAGGAGTAAAGACCTGTGGTTTCTGCCAGAGCGTCACCGATGATCATGGTTCTTGTGATGATACCGGAAGCCTCGGGCTGTCTGCCGATTGCTTCAACTGCCTTGCCGCCGCAGAAGCCTTCACCGATTCCGGGGCCTAAGCCTGCGATCATGGCCAAACCTGCGCCGATTGCGGATGCGCCAAGTACGATTGCTTGTTCCATAAGAAAGTTCCTCCTGAAAGTTGTAATTTCTTCAAGCGGCGTTTTTTAACGTCCGCCTTGATTGTTATGTTAAACCCTTTTGGGGAAAAACCTTAATAAAATTTAAAATGCAAAATTNATAATGCATGACGTGTAANATCAATGCCGAAAACCCGACACATNTTCCCACTGCTTTACNNAANGCANCCACATGTCCAANNAGCGGTTTTGCGAAGCAAAATTTCGGACGNAGTCCGAAAAGCTTGTTGGACNCACTTCGAGCGTTTCGGTGTTCCGAAACGCGAGAAGTATTAGTCACATTCTGCCATAGAAACATAGCTCATAGTCAAGGTTACAAATATGTATGCCTGTAAGAACGACGAGAACAGGTCAAAATACAGCGACAATACCGCNGGGATACCTATCGCGAAATAACCCAGCGCAAAGTAGATCAATCCGCCGATTACCATACCCGAAACGATGTTGCCGAAGTGACGGAGTGCCTGCGACATGGGGTTCGCAAATTCGCCGATTATGTTAAAGGGAAGCATGAAGGGTATAGGATCAACAAAGCTCTTGAAATAGCCCTTGATACCGCCCGTCTTTCCCTTGTTTCTCTGAACAAGTATAAAGGTGATCAACGCCCACGAAGCAACTACCGAAATATCCGCGGTTGGAGCGCGNAGNCCCAGCAGACCCATAAGGCTGGAGATAATGGAGAAGCAGAACAGCGCGCCTATATAAGGTGTGTACTTCTTGTAGCTTATGCCCATGGTATCCTTTACCATTCCGCTGAATAAGCCCACAAGATATTCCGCCGCCATCTGACGTCTTGAAGTAGGTCTTACCTTAAGATTGCGTCCCAAAATAAAGAAAGCTATACCGAGGAAAACCACCACTATCCATTCCACAACCACCGATTCGGACAGATGGAAGGTCATTCCGAACAAATCAAAGGAGGTTACCTCCATTGGTCCGTTAACGGTAAAGCTTTTTTCTGCTAAAAGTTTCATTCCCATAAAAATCACGGCCTTTCGTATTTGTTTTTTATGTTATTTTTTTAATTATTTAGCTCCAATCGTCAAAGCTTTTTCCCTGAAAAGTATATTTAAAAGTATAGTGCAGCTTGGGTATAAAAAGCGGTATGAAAGCGGGGATAATATCGATAATATTAAGCATTATTCCCGCCGCCAGNAGCAGNAAAAGCCCTATATACCGTCCGCCGTAGGACATGTTGGCAAAAAACTGTCCTTTTTTCGCGGTAGNCTTTGTCAGCGTGCTTGCCGCCGACGCTCCAAGCAAAATGAAGTTGCCCGCCGCCANCAGATCGCCGTACAAAAGCCCCGTCACGGCTCTCCAGGTTATGCCCTCGAATATTCCGTAAACGGCAACACCCACCATTACAAGTCCGTTTACTATAAGCGCGGCGGGTATCATATCCTTCAGCTCCTCATAGGCGAGGTTTTTGGGTTTACGCTTCATATTTATGACCGTTCCTTTCCCGTTGAGGAGCGTTTAAACTATTTTCAAAATTGACCGCAGAATTTCGGCTTAAAAAAGTCGGGACCCTTTTAAACCAAAATCAGTACTAATTGTCATAATAATCATGATCTCTTACATCGTGGTGCAGCTCCGACATCTTCGGCGTATCGCTTTTNCCGTATTTTTTCANGATTTTCCCCAAATANGTGCCGACCGAGGACAGCATTGTGATAATGCCAAGAGCAATAAACACCGCCATTAACCACTGCGGGAGCTGAAACCTTTCAACCAGCCNGGAGCCGCCCCATATGAACACCAGCAGCGGCAGTATCACCATAAAGCCTATCTGGCTCGCTACCGCGTAAACGGAAAACGGGTTGTCCTTTTTTCCGCTCATCAGCCCACCAGCTCCGACAGCTTCCATTCGCCGTTTTCAAGCACCATTTTAACGTTCTTCTCAACGTTCTTTCCGTCGGCGTCCTGTAATGTTACCTTAACGTCGCATTGGGTATCGGAAACGGGCGTACAAAGGAACGTTACNTCCGCCCAGGAAAGTCCCGAATCGGAAACGGGAGTAAATTCGGAGGAAAGACCCAGCGCGCCCGTATCGTCAACTCCGTAAACGGGGCCGCTGCCGAAAGGATCGGTCAGCAGCTTTTCGGCGGTTTCCTCGGTAAAGATCGAGCGAACGTATTTGCTGAAATCGTCAAAGCTTTTGAAATCATCGCTTACACAAGTGTAGAAGCCGTCCTCGGGAAGATTTCCGTAAGGCTCCTCCTCATGCGTCATGCCCCGTGTAAGATACTGATATACCTTGTAATTTTCGGGGAGAAGATCGTATGCCGCCTGCTGTGTCNGATCCACAAGCTCCTGTGTAGCCTGAAAGACGGGGGTGGTATTGACAACGATGTCGGGCTCATCGGGTTCGTTATTATTGTCGGAATTCATTGCAACAACTAAAAAGATAACGGCTCCTATCGCCAAAACCGCGGCTATTATCGTAATGATAAGAGACGGAATGTTTGTGCCGTTCTTTTTTTTCTTTTTCTTTTTACTTGCCATGCCTGTTCCTTTCTTTCCGTAAACTTCGCAGTGATTATACTATTAACCAATAAAAATAGGAAAAATGGTTTTTAGTATTACGNTTTATATAAATAAAACATACTTTTTTTGTTTTTATCGTGCGCTTGTAGCACTATTATACAATATTTATCAAAAAAATGCAATAGTTAGGTGAAAATTTTCACAATTTTTTACACATGTGAAAACACATTTTTTGTCGTGAGGTATTTTTTACCTCGGTGTTGTCAAAACTAAGCTTGCATGTTTACGTTATAAGGATTTGCAAAAAAATTTGGAATATGTGAGGGGATTATACTAATTATTTAATACATATAGGGCATATCCTATGACCATATACCTATATATTATTTCAATCAACGCTTTCCCAAAAGAAAGGACAATATAAAAAAATGTCAGACAACACCTTCGTTAACGGCAAGGCCTTATTAAAAACCTTAAAGCATACCGAAAAACAGCTTCGCCACGATAAGCTTTTAAATGAAAATCATCTTTTTGAAAGAGAGCTTAAGGGCCTGATAAAAACCGCTCCGTATCAGTATTTCACCCTGAANGACGGCTCGCCCTCCTTAGGCANGGAAATATTCGCCTTGGAGGAAATAAACGACAAAACCGTTTACGAGTTAATATACACCCTATCCCAGACCCGCTATATAAAGGAAGAGGAATTGACAAGCCTTATCTGGCAAAGCAAGCTGTATATCATTTCAGAGGCGGCAAAGGACAGAGAAAATCCGCAGCTTTATCTCGACAAGATGTATAAGATAAAGGAGCTTGACGAAAACGCATTGGAAAAGCTGAGCCCTTTACATCANGCCTTTTCCTTTGACGAGGTGTATAAAAACTCGTCAAGAGAAACCAGAAGCATGTACCGAAGCAAGACGGCTCTGATCTCGCGGCTTACGGAAATAGACGAAAAGCAGTATACGGGCGAGCTTATNAAAAGAGCGGTGCTTGACGATCTGCATGTGGGCGAGGTCATTGAGGAGGACTACCGCAATATTTATCCTTTTGTGAACGCAAGCCTTTACATTTCCGTACAGCTTTGCGCTGCCCTTGTGCTTTCCCTCGCAGCGGGATTTTTTACTCGGCTGTGGACCGTACCTATAATCTTTTTCCCTGTTCTCGGCGCGGTAAAATCCGTTGCCGACCTTGTAATTTCAAGATTTTCCCACGCCCGGCCGCTGCCTCGTATAAAAATCAGATCGGAGCTGCCCGAAAACGGACAGACCCTTTGTGTAATGTCCGCTCTTGTTTCCGACGCGNACAGCTTAAAGGACGCTTTGTCNAGACTTAAGACCGCAAAGCTGAAAAATCCTCAAAAGGGTATCTTTTTCTGCCTGCTTTGCGATTTATCCCCCGCTTACAGTGAAACAAAGCAGGAGGACGAAAACCTGTTTGTACNGGNAGAGGCCTTAAGGCAAAAGATATTTCCCGATTGCAGCGTTATCTTCCGCAAAAGAGTTTACAGCAAAACCATGAAAAAATATCAGGGCTTTGACCGCAAAAGGGGCGCGATAGAGGAGCTTACAAAGTATTTATGCGGACAGGGACATGACTTTTACCGCGTATTGGGNGATATATCCAAGCTTCCCCAATGTGAATTTATCGCCGCCCTCGATCTTGATACCGTGCCCTTGATGGACAGCATAAAGGAGCTTGCCGCCATTGCCCTGCATCCCTTGAANAAGGATTACGGCATTATCGCGCCCCGCTGTACCTCTACCTTGGANTCCACCCTTAAGACGCCCTTTGCGAGAGCTATGGCGGGAAACGGCGGAGTAAGCGGCATTTCGGCTTANGACAGCTTTGGCGGCGAATTTTACTTTGACCTGTTCGGAGAGGGCATATTCTGCGGAAAGGGACTTATTAAAAAGCAGGCGTTTTTAAAGGATTGCTGCGATAAATTTCAGCCCGAAAGAGTGCTGTCCCACGATATTCTGGAGGGGGGACTTACGGGGGTAGCCTATGCGGGAGACCAGGAGTTTTCCGACAGCTTTCCGCCCTCCTCAAGGTCGTACTTTAAAAGAGCGCACCGCTGGATAAGAGGGGATTTTCAAAACTTCCGCTTTTTGTTTTTTAAGGAATTTTCGCCTCTTACCAAATACAAGCTTTTTGACAACCTAAGGCGGGGATTGAACCCTATATTTAATCTCGCGCTGTTTTTCCTGTCCTGCTTTTTGAAAAACGGCTTTATTTTGGGTATTGCCGCTTATATTTCCCTGCTGCTGCCCTTTATCCCGCCGCTTGTCTCATCGGTGACAAGGGGACTTGCCTTCGGGATAAAAAGGCGGTTTTATTCTCCTATCGTAAGCGAAGCAAAACAGCTTACGTCAAAAGCTCTGCTTGAAATAATGACACTGCCCAAAGCGGCGGCGGTTTCCTTGGACGCTCTTATAAAAACGCTTTGGAGAAATCTTATCACTAAAAGGAATCTTTTGCAGTGGACAACCAGCGGCTTTCTTGAAAAAACGGCCTTTAAGGGCGGCTTCTGGCATTTGCTTATGCCCTTTGCTCTGTCCGCGCTGCTTATTGCTTCCTGCATATATAAGGCAAGCTGGCTTTCTTTTCCCGCCGCCGTTCTGATGTGCGCCGCACTTCCCTTTTTTATTTATGCCGACAAGCCCCGCGGAGGCTTTGCGCCGGGCTTAAACGAAGAAGCCAAAAAGGAGCTTTTGTCTCAGATCCAAAAAATGTGGAGCTTTTATACCGATTACGTAAACGAAAAAACCTCATGGCTGCCGCCCGACAACGTGCAGTTCAAGCCTGTTTATCGGGTCTGCATGAGAACCTCTCCCACAAATATCGGAATGTATATGCTGTCTGCCGCTGCGGTTTTTGAGCTTGGTCTGATTTCCTCGGCGGAGTTCGTGAGCCTGATCGAAAAAACCGTGACAACCGTGGAAAAGCTGCCCAAATGGCGTGGCAATCTTTACAACTGGTATGAGCTGGGTACTTTAAAAACCGTTTCGGGCTTCGTTTCCTCGGTGGACAGCGGTAACTTTTTTTGCTGTCTTATCGCGGTAAAGGAGTGCCTAAGGATAAACAGTCTTTCCCGCGAGCTTTGGCAAAGACTTGATACTATTATAAATAATACAAGGCTTTCCGAATTTTATCAGAAAAAGCACAGGCTTTTCAGCATAGGCTTTGATACCGAAAAAAACGAAATGTCGCATCATAAATACGATATGCTGATGTCGGAAGCAAGACTTTTAAGCTATGCCGCCATTGCCACGGGACAAGCACCAAAGGCTCATTGGCGCGCCTTATCCAGAACCATGTCACGCAGCGGCGCGTATGCGGGAGCGGTGGCGTGGACAGGTACTATGTTTGAATTTTTTATGCCCGAGCTGCTGCTCGCTTCTAAGGAGGGAAGCATGTGTTACGAAGCCTTAAAGTACGCCTTTCACTGTCAGAAGCACCGCCATACCCCCTTCGGCATCTCCGAAAGCGGCTACTACGCCTTTGACAGCGAGCTGAACTATCAGTACAAGGCTCACGGAGTACAGAAAACCGCCCTTAAGGGAGGTATGAACAAGGAATGTGTGGTAAGCCCTTATTCAAGCTATCTTACCTTGTCGCTTGAACCCTTGGAAAGCTACAACAACCTTTGCCGCCTTGAAAAAGAAGGCGCGTTCAATCCTCAGTACGGCTTTTACGAGGCGGTGGATTACACCAGGCGGAGAGTGGGACGCGCAGGGGGAGCGGTAATAAAAAGCCATATGGCGCACCATGTGGGAATGAGCATAGCGGGAGCGGCAAATTTATTAAAGGACAATATCTGCTCGAAATTATTCCTGAGCGACGAAAGAATAAAACGAGCGGAGGAATTATCGGAGGAAAAGGTTATGGCCGGAGAAAAGATATTAAACGCGGATTACCGCTACGGAGAGGAAAAAATACCCAAGGAAAGAGAAGAGATAAAGGAACAGACCGTAAGCTGCTCCCCCGTAAATCCCTTAAGCGGCGGAAGCCTTACCTTGTTTACCTCCGCCAACGGTTTATTCTGCGGCAGCTATAAGGGAGTGCAGACGGTAAACAAGACCTCGGATTATCTGAACCGCCCTCACGGCGCGTTTTACGGCTACTGCGACGAAAACGGAATTTATCCGCTTTTTTATCACCCGAAATTCAAAACCAAGCTTCACACCGTTTTTTCGGAAAAGGAAACCTTATATACAAGCGAGGATAAAAGCTTCGGCCTTGAAATGACCGTCCGCGCGGCGCACAACGCCGAGATACGCACCTTTACGGTAAAAAACAAGGCCCGTTCAAAAAAGCAGCTTACCTTATGCTTATACAGCGAGCCTACTCTTGCGAAAGCCTTGGATTACTCCGCTCACCCCATGTTTTTGGACCTGTTTTTAAAGATAGAGTACGACAGGGAAAATAAGCTGTTTGTTTTTTACCGCAAGGACAGAGACAGCGATCACGTTACCGCCTGCGCGGCAGGATTCGTTGAAGAGGAAGCGGATTTCACCTACTGCTTTTCCAAAGAGGCCTGTCTCAATTACTCGCCCTTTTCCTTCTTTGAAAAGGCCTTAATAAGAGAGTGCGCCGACCGCGCCATTCCCTCTCCCTGTCTTTTTATAAAAAACGACGTTACCTTGGACAGCGGCGAGACAAACAGGCTTACCTTTTTTTACTGCTATGCCGACAGCACGGAGGAAGCAAAAAAATCCGCTCTCGATCTGAGGCATAAAGCGAAAAATAATTCGGAGCAGCTTAATGAACAAAACGCCCCCTCTCCCCTTTCGCTGTCCACCGTCCACGGACGCATGGCCTCCGCCGCACTGCCGGGCTTGCTTTACGGCGAGGTAAAGGAAGAGAAAATTTTAAACGCGAGGAAAGAAAACAAGCTGAATCGCCGATCCTTATGGCAATACGGCATATCGGGAGATTTTCCCCTGCTTATCGCCGAGGGGCAGGAGGTCAGATCGGCCGTATTGCTTAAGAGGGGGCTTGACCGCTGCAACGTTAAGTGCGACCTTATCGTGCTTTGCGAAAACGGATTGGAAAAATCCGCGGCGGAAGCCGAGCTTGCGGGCTGCGGCTGCGCGTTTATAAAATCGGAGCTGACCGGCGATATGCTGACCTTGATATACGCCCTGGCGGTAAAAACCGAGCTTAAGGATCTATCCTTGCAGCCTTTAAACATGGCACCTCAGAAGCCCCCGCTTTCCGTGCTTCCCTGCACTCATGTAAAGGAAGAAAACGGCTTTAACGACGAGGGGTACGTTATAAGCAAGGAGGAAAACACATGGTGCAATATCCTGTCAAACTCACAATTTGGCACGCTTTTGTCGCAAAACAGCCTTGGCTTCACATGGGCCTTGAACAGCCGCGAAAACAAGCTTACCCCGTGGGAAAACGACCCTATCGCGGACAACGGAAACGAGCTATTGCTGCTTAAAAGCGGCAATATGTATTATGATATGATAAGGGGCAGCAAGGCCGAATTTACCCCGCAGTATTGCAGCTACGAGGGAAAAATTCAGGCGGTGGAATTTAAAACCGACGTAAAGGTCTATACAAAGGGTCTCGCCAAGGAAATCACCGTAACCCTGTCCAACACCTCAGACAAGGAGCAAAAGCTTCATCTTGTATATAAGCTCTCTCCGCTTTTGGGTGACCGAAAAGAAATGTCGATGCCAATTGCAAAAACCGACAAGGGAGTCTTACTGATAACCAATTGTCAAAATCCCAATTATCACGGGGCGATGGCGTTATACTGCAATAAAAAAGCCTTGTATTCATTTTCGGAATCGGATATATCAGCGGGAGATTTTTCGGGAAGCTCCGAAGAGGTTTCAAACGCCAACGCCGAAACCGCGGCGGTAATAGTACCCTTAAGCCTGCCCCCGCGCGAAAAGCTTCGCATACGCTATATTTTAGGCTACTGCGAAAATACCGCCGAAGCGGCAAACAATATAAAGGCGTTGGAGGGTACTCCCTGCGGAATACAGCTTGAAAACAGCATTGAAATTTCAACTCCCGACGGAAAGTTAAACAGGCTGTTTAACACATGGCTTCCTCATCAGGCGTTATCCTGCCGCCTTTGGGGACGGACGGGCTTTTTCCAGAACGGCGGCGGCTACGGCTTCCGCGATCAGCTTCAGGACTGTCTGTGCATTATGTACCTTTCTCCCAAGACCGCTCTTGAGCATATTTTCCGCTGCTGCCAAAGTCAATTCCGGGAGGGCGACGTGCTGCACTGGTGGCACGATCTGAACGGAAAGAGAGTGGGCGTAAGGACAAGGTGCAGCGACGACCTGCTTTGGCTGCCCTATGTCGCATGCGAATACGCCAAAAGCTTCGGCGACAAGGATTTTTGGAACACCGAGGCCGAATACTGCGAGGGAGAGGCTTTACCCGAGGATAAAAACGAATTGTATATTGAAGCTTCGAGCAACGGTATAAAGGAAAGCCTTTTTATGCACTGCAAAAACGCAATGGAAAAGGGCTTCAGCAAGGGCAAAAACGGGCTTCTCAAAATGGGAAGCGGCGACTGGAACGACGGCTATAACAGAGTAGGCGAAAAGGGTAACGGCGAAAGCGTGTGGCTTTCAATGTTCTACGTTCTCTGCGGCCGTAAATTCGCGCCGATAGCAAGAGAGCAGGGCGAGGGCGCGTATGCGGACGAGCTGGAAAAAAACATTGCCGATCTGTGCGTTGCGATCGAGGAAAACGCGTGGGACAACGATCACTATTTAAGAGCGTTTTACGACAGCGGCAGCAAAATGGGAGCGTCCGACAGCGAAGCGTGCAAGATCGATCTGCTGCCGCAAGCCTTTGCCGCCCTTTGCGGACTGCCCGACACCGCAAGGGTCGTCACGGCTTCAAACACGGCGTGGGAACAGCTTGTGGATAAGAAAAACGGAATTATAAAGCTGTTTAATCCGCCCTTCAGCAATGAAAACACGGCCGAAGACCCGGGCTATGTCAAGTCATATCCCTTGGGAGTAAGGGAAAACGGCGGACAGTATACTCACGGGGCCGTATGGTACTGCCTGTCCTGCTTTGAGCTTGGGCAGAACAAGAGAGCGTTCGAGCTGCTTAATATGCTTAATCCCGCTTATAAGGACGAAAGATTCGGAAGAGAGCCTTATTTTATGACGGCGGATATTTATACTAATCCCCACTGCTACGGACGCGGTGGTTGGTCGATGTATACGGGTGCTGCCGCTTGGTACTGGAAGTGCATTTTTGAGGGACTGTTCGGTGCCGAGATAGACGGGGGAAAGATCACTTTCTCGCCTCGGCTTCCCGCGGAATTTGACGGGGCTAAGATGAGTGTCAAAATAGGCGGGGCGGAGATCAACGTTACCTTTAAGTATAAGGGGAACGGGGGGACGCCTGTTTCCTTTACGCTTGACGGTGCAAAGGGGGTTCAGACGGGGGAGGTGTTGTTTTAAAGACGTGTTTTTTACAAGGTGATGATTGTGATATAATTGTACCGTTAACCGATAAAAAGCCAACAAATGGCTTTTTATCGGTTAATGGTTTTGATACGGCATTTTTAGTCGGGAAAAAGCTTTTCTTTTCCGATGTAATTCGGTTACAGAAAGCTTTTATAATTTATTCCGAGTCAAGAAAATTCCAATGATTGCCCCTATAAGGATAATCGGTGCCAATCTGACAAATAGATATTCAAATGCGTGAAAAGCTGCTCCGAAAACGGCAGTTTCGGGGTCATTATAATTCCAACCTAAGTAGGGACTATCTAATACAATTAAGACTGCAAAAACTGTTACTATGACCGCACACAGCGAGATAAGCAGCCAATGAAGTATTTTTCTTCCCGTAGTATTCTTTTGTGCGAGTTGTAGATTTATAACCTCCAATTTTTCGGAAATCGCTTTTAAGTTATCAACTTTCGATTCGGCAACAGTTTCCCCAAGCAAAGTGCTTACGGGTGTTTCAAGCACTTCCGATATGGAGATTAACATATCGGAATCAGGAACCGACAATCCATTCTCCCACTTAGAGACGGTTTGTCGCACCACATTCAGCTTGACAGCAAGTTCTTCCTGCGAAAGCCCTTTTGATTTTCTGATTGCTTTAATATTTTCGTTAAGCATTATGAATAACCTTCTTTCCTTCAATTGTTACCAATATTATATCAATAACTGCCCGTTGCTACAAGCAACGCATATTAACATTTAAGATTTATCGTTTTGTTAATCCGCTTTGCGTTTTCATTCCAAGGTCTATGTATCCTTATACAAGTATAGTCCATTATAACAGCGGAATGCCTGCACCCCGAATATGAAAATAACGTTATTGCAAATTACTAACATTCAGTAATTCGCAAACTTACCTAAGTGTCATTTCACGCACTATCCGATGAAGCAAAAAACGAACGTTAAGCACTACGCATAGAGGGGGGTAAGGAAAGGATTCTTAAGGTGAAACCTAAGGGGGGGAGAGTGGGGCAATGAGTTTCACCGGATTTTTTGTGCTTCTGTATGTAAACTCACTTAAAATAAAGCTTGCACTTATTTTTAAATGAAATCGCATAAGATGAAGCTTATTGCACCTTCTCCCCCCTTCCGAGACTTTTTGCTTGCAAAAAGTCTCTTAGTCACCCTTAAGCCCCGCGCGGGAGCGCAAACTGCACCTCGCTTCCGAGAAAAAGAGAACACCACATAAAGCGCAGCTCTACAAGAACGGTAAATCGGCAGTTTTAGCTAAAAATAAAGCATTACATAAAACGCAGTTTTAAAAAGGCACTCCGCCGCCCGAGGAATCCCCCACCCACACACCCCTTGACAACCCCCCAAAAAACAAATATAATTAAATCAAATAAATCAACCCCACGAAAGGACAAATAAAATGAGAAAAACAAAAATAGTATGCACAATGGGTCCCTCCACCGCAAACGACAACGTATTAAGGGAGCTGATGAAAGCGGGCATGAACGTTGCCCGACAGAATTTTTCTCACGGCGACCATGAAAGCCACTTAAAAACCTTTCAGCAGGTCAAGCGCATACGCGAGGAGCTGGGGCTGCCCGTAGCGTCATTGCTTGACACCAAGGGTCCCGAGGTGAGAGTAAAGCTTTTTAAAGACGGAAAGGCGGAGCTTAAGGACGGCTCGATCTTCACCCTTACCACCCGCGAGGTTGAGGGAAGCTCCGAGGAGGTCTCCATTACCTACAAAAATCTTGCAAAGGACATTGACGTAGGAACAAGAATATTGGCGGACGACGGACTTATCGAAATGAAGGTAACTGAAATCGACACCAAGCCCGAGGGAGACGATATAAAGTGCCTTATAATACACGGCGGCTGGCTCAGCAACAACAAATCCTGCAACTTCCCCGGCGCGAAGCTGTCGATGCCCTACGTTAGCGAAAGGGATAAAAGCGACATAATTTTCGGCGCGCAAACGGGCTTTGACTTTATCGCCGCAAGCTTTGTAAGCTGTGACGCGGATATACTCGAGGTAAGAAAAATACTTGAGGAAAACGGCGGCAAGGATATAAAGATAATCGCCAAGATCGAAAATCAGGAGGGCGTTGACAATATCGACGACATTCTGAGAGTTTCCGACGGCATAATGGTGGCAAGAGGAGACATGGGCGTGGAAATACCCTTCGAGCAGATACCGCAGCTTCAGAAAATGCTTATCGAAAAAGGCTACAACGCGGGCAAGCAGGTCATTACCGCGACCCAGATGTTAGAGAGCATGATAAAGAACCCCCGCCCCACCAGAGCGGAGACCACCGACGTAGCCAACGCCATATATGACGGCACAAGCGCGATAATGCTGTCGGGAGAGACCGCCGCGGGAATGTACCCCGTTGAGGCGGTAAAGACAATGGCTTTGATAGCCGAAAACACCGAAAACCATATAGATTACTCAAAGCGTTTCAGAGCAAGAGAGGTAGACAGCGCGGAAAATGTTACCAACGCCATAAGCCACGCCACCGTTACCACCGCCCTCGACCTTAACGCAAAGGCTATCCTTACCGTTACCACCACAGGCGGCACCGCCAAGCTTTTGTCAAAGTACCGCCCCAACCGCCCCATTTTAAGCTGTACCCCAAGCGAGCGCACATGGCGGCAGTTAAGTTTGAGCTGGGGCGTTGTCCCTCTTATGAGCAGGATAATGGAGACCACCGACGACCTGTTTAACCACGCGGTGGACTGCGCCGTAAACGAAGGCTATCTTGAAAACGGCGATCTGGTAGTCATCACCGCGGGCGTACCCTTGGGAATAAGCGGCACTACCAACTTAATGAAGGTGCATGTAGTGGGCGACGTGCTTGTTATGGGCGACGGCGTAACGGACAAAACCGCCACCGCGCAGCTTTGCGTAGCGAGAACCCCCGAGGAAGCGGTAAGGAATTTCGTCAACGGAGATATATTGGTTATCCCCGAGACCGACAACAGCATAATGAGAATACTCCGCGCCGCTAAGGGCATTATCACCGAAAAAGGCGGAGCGGACAGCCACGCGGCGGTAGTAGGGCTTTCCTTGGATATTCCCGTTATTGTGGGAGCGGAAAACGCCACAAGCATTTTAAAGAGCGGCACTACCGTTATTATGGACGCGGAAAGAGGAATAGTTTCGTCAGGCAGTTAATGCTGATTTTCTATCGCCTTGCAGACATTGTAAGATTTTGTATACAAGATGATCGTAAATCCGTACGAGCTTGTGATAAAATATTTGAATTGGTAAAGGGGCCGTAAAAAACAAATATAAATAAAACCCGTCAAAACCGAGTAACAATAAGGTTTTGACGGGTTTTTTGTTATTGAGTAAGATGTTAACAGCCGAAGCGGCGGCTTCGCCTGCTTCTGTGTTGGCTTTGGTTATTCACTTTGTGGGACTTTGTCCCACACCCTACTTCCTTTTTGCAGCGCAAAAAGGAAGCGAAAAAAGCATTTGCGGCTTCGCCGCTTCTAAATTTTCTTTTTTTTACAGCCCCTTTTTCAGTTCTTTTAAATAAAAACGGTGATAAAACATTTTATCATTTCCGATTTCTCACCATCACACGCCCTGCGCTCCCTTTCGTGCCTCGCGGTATTCCTCCTGCCCCGCAAGATAATCTATACTTACATTATAAAATTTAGACAGCGTTATATATATCCTTATGGGTATCTCCCGCTTTCCGTTTTCGTAGTCGGAATAATACTGCTGAGTGGTGCCCAGAACCTCGGCGACCTGCTTTTGAGTATACCCTCTGTCTTCTCTTATTACTCTTAGATTTTCATAATAAGTCAATCCAAATCACTCCCTGCTTTTTCTCCCGCGTTTACTCATAAAAGGCGCAAACTCTCGGCTTATCCCATTCTTATTATATAGTTAATTTTATCCAAATCGCATGAATACATAATAATTCATTTAGATAAATTGCCAAAATTGTTGTGACCCTGTTGACTTTTGAAAAATATAAAAGTATAATGTAAATGTTAAATGACATTTCATTTAAGCAAACCAAAATATTACAAAAATGTCATAAAAAAATAATATATTTCCCCTTGACAAAGTACTACGATATGGGTATACTCTATTTAATGCTAATCGTTTTTTAAATTGAGGATTGATGTTTCGAGCGAGATCCCATTTAACCTTTGGATTTTACAGTAAAGTAAAATGGGATCGGGATAAAAAGAAAAACAAGAGGAAAGGAAACAAAAGGATAAAATGGAGCATATTCCCTTAGTCAGCGTTATAGTACCCATATATAAAGTAGAGAAATACATTAAACGCTGTCTCGATTCAATAAAAGCGCAGACCTTTCAGGATTACGAGGTAATAATGTTAGACGACGGCACGCCCGACAATTCCGCCGCGATAGCGGAGAAATACACCGCCGACCCGCGCTTTAAGCTGTATCGTCAGAAAAACAGCGGCGTAGGAGCCGTAAGAAACAAAGCGATATGCTTGGCACGCGGTGAATATTTGGCCTTTGTAGACAGTGACGACAGTATTTTTCCAAATCATCTTGAAGGCTTGTGTAAAGCCGCCCTTGAAAATAACGCCGATATAGTTTGCTGCGGCTACTGCTGCTGTGACGAAAAGGGAAAGCACTTCAGGACGGGCAAGATTTTAAAACGCAAGGGTGTTTACCGTGCCGAGGAGCTGTACGGGAATATTATAAGAGATATTTCAATAAGGCGTTATCTTTGGAATAAGCTTTTCAGAAAAAAGCTGTTTACCGAAAACGATCTGTATTTTCCCCAAATGCTGTTTGAAGATGCAAGCATAATACCGAAGCTTTTCTACTGCGCTAAAACAATCGCCGTTACCAATGACAAAACCTATGTTTACACTCACAGGGCAAGCGGCATAACGGGCTTTAACGACAAAAGGTGCATTAACGATTATCTCGCGGCTAACAAATCCGTTGAAGATTACTATTTAAACACTCCCGAAGCGGAATTTTATATCGGTCACATGATATACCAAAGACTTAAAACCGCTTCCGTGACCTACTGCTGGCTTGTTATACAGATATTCAAGCTGAGAGACAAAGAGTGCTTTAAAGAAAATTTTGCAAAAATAAACAAATACCTTACTGCGCCTACATGGAAAGAACACAGCTTTGCCAAGGAACGCGGAAGCAGAGTAAGAAAAATTTTATAAAAATATACTCCGTTGATTTTCTCACCGCCAAGGCGGAATGTCAGCGGATTTATTTATGAGGAAGGGCATGATTATAAAAATGAATCTGAACCGACATATTTTAATTATCGACGATGATATATACATTGGAAATATGGTGGAGGAGGTCCTTACAAAGGAGGGCTATTCGGTAAGCCGCGCTTATTCGGGTACGGAAGCTCTTTTAATGCTTTCGGATATAAAGCCCGACCTGATACTTTTGGACTTGATGCTGCCCGGCTTATCGGGAGAGGAGGTGCTGCCCAGGATCGGGAATATTCCCGTTATCGTGGTAAGCGCGAAAGCGGATATTGATAACAAGGTAAACCTGCTTCTCGGCGGCGCGGCGGACTACATTACAAAGCCCTTTGACATAAAGGAGCTTTTGGCAAGAATCACGATACGGCTAAGAAAACCCTCGGATACCGAAACGAACAGTCTGAAATATGACGATATTACTCTTTTTACGGATACTCACGCAGTAAGGATAAACGAAAAGGAAACAAAGCTTACCAGAACCGAGTGCGCTATTTTAAAGCTCCTGATGTTAAATCCAAGGCAGGTGATCGCAAAATCCACACTGCTGGAACGAATAAGCTCCGATACTCCCGACTGCACCGAAAGCTCCCTGAAAATGCACATAAGCAATCTCAGAAAGAAGCTTAAGGAGCTCAGCGATAAGGATTATATTGAAGCGGTTTGGGGAATCGGGTTTAAAATGAAAAATTGAGGGTAGATTTAATACCAATACCTTTTTGAACTGTGAGATTTCGTCAGTCCAAAAAGGTATTGATATAAATCGGTAAATATACATTTCCAAACATCCTCCGCGCATGTATACTCCCCGCTCAAAAACTTTTACCGTTTCTTTACTCTTTCCTTTACCGTTTCCTTTACTGTTCCATGCTAAAATAATCCCACAACACGGAGAAAGGAAGATGTGAATGGACTATATCCTAAGAACCAACGAGCTTTGCAAAAGCTACCGCGGCTTTAAAGCTTTGAACGGTCTTTCAATGAATGTTCCCAAAGGCTCTATCTACGGCTTTGTGGGTAAAAACGGAGCGGGCAAAACCACTCTTATCCGCCTGATATGCGGTCTTCAAAACCCCACGTCGGGCGATTACAGCCTTTACGGAAGAAAGCTGAGCTCCAAAAATATCGCCAAATCCCGCAGAAAAATGGGCGCGGTGATAGAAACCCCCTCTATCTACACCAACATGACGGCGGAGGACAACCTGAAGCAGCAGTACCGCATTTTAGGCTTGCCCAGCTATGACGGTATAGAGGATATATTAAAGTTAGTGGGACTTGAAAACACAGGCAAAAAGAAAGCAAAAAACTTTTCCTTGGGTATGCGCCAAAGACTCGGCATTGCGGTCGCCCTTGCGGGAAGCCCCGATTTTCTTGTGCTGGACGAGCCTGTCAACGGCTTGGACCCGCAAGGAATAATCGAAATAAGAGAGCTTATCTTAAAGCTGAACAGGGAAAAGCAAATAACCGTCCTTATATCAAGCCATATTCTTGACGAGCTTTCAAAGCTTGCCACTCATTACGGCTTTATCGATAACGGACGGATAGTTAAGGAAATAAGCGCGGAGGAGCTGGAAGCGGCGTGCAGAAAATGCGTCCGCGCCGAGGTAAGCGATACCAAGGCGTTATCAAAGGTTCTCGACGAAATGGGCGCGGATTATCGGATAATTTCCGATACCGAAGCGGATATATACGAGAAGATCGGAGTATCTAAGCTGTCCTCTGCTCTGGAAAAGGAGAATTGCGAGATTATCTCCATGAAAGAGCATGACGAAAGCCTTGAAAGCTATTATGTAAACCTTGTGGGCGGAGGTACGAATAAATGAGCAGGCTTGTTTCGGCAGGATTTCAAAGGCTGTTCAAAAGCCTTTGCTTTAAAATTTATCTGATCTTTTCGGCGGGGTACATTCTGACAATAATTATTATTCGCCCCGATCACTATCCCATTGACACATTTGCTTTCAGCGGACCTATGTTGATCACCCTCGCCGCCGCGGTATTTACCGCTATGTTTATCGGCAGAGAATATTCCGACGGTACAATAAGAAACAAGCTTTCCGTCGGACACAAGCGAATTGTTATTTATCTTTCAAACCTTATCGTTTGCGCGGCGGCAAACGCCATTGCTCTTGCGGTATATTTTATTGTTACCTTTGGCGTAGGCATTCCCATCGCCGGTATCGATATGCCCATATCCTCCGTTGTAATGCTTTCTCTCTGCACTTTTATTGCACTGACTGCCGTTTCCGCCGTATTTTTGTTTATTTCAATGCTTTTTTCCGGTAAAGCCGCGGCTACGGCGGTTTTAATTCTTTCGGCGATTTTTATGCTCGGAGTTGCTTCCTTTATTCAAAGCCGTCTTAAGGAACCCGAATATTACGGCGGAATGGAATTGGTCATGAGTGAAGAAGGTGAGTTCATGTTTCAGGAGAGCGAAAAGAGAAAAAATCCAAATTACTTATCGGAGGACGCCCGAAAGGTTTTTGAGTTTTTTAACGATTTCCTGCCTTTCTCACAGCTTTACCGTATTGCGGAAAATCAGCCTGTCAGCCTGCCGCTTTCGGCGGCTTATGACGCCGTTGTTATAGTTTTGTTTACGGGAACGGGAATACTTCTTTTCGTCAAAAAGGACTTAAAATAAATTTTATGGGGAGGTAAATATTATTTATGAGCAGACTTATTTCGGCGGGCTTTTCAAGACTTTTTAAAAGCAAATGTTTTATAATTTTTATAATTTTTTCCGCAGTTTACAGCTTTTCGAATGTTATTTCGCACTATATGGATGTTACAAAAATGTCCAATTACACAGGTGGATACGACTCTCTTCCTGCGTCATATTATAATATTGATTCAATCGCTTTTGACTGCGCAATGACAATGACTTTTGCGGCAGCATTATTTGTGGGTTTTTTTATTGGCAGAGAATACTCCGACGGAACATTAAGAAACAAGCTGGTCGTCGGTCACAGCAGGGGCGGTATATATCTTTCTAATTTTGTAATTTGCGCCGCCGCCCATATCATGGGGTTATTTGTTGCCTTTATAGTAACCTTGGGGCTTGGAATCCCCCTGTTGGGTACGTCATTTTCCGTATGGGAAATATTGATATTTTGCTTTACCGTAATTATTGCAAGCATTGCTCTGGACGCAATATATTTACTTATTGCAATGCTTATAAGCAGCAAATCCGTGCAGACGGCGGTTTTGATTCTCGGCTGCTTTATCATGATGCTTGTTTCCATATACATAAATGAATCTCTGGACGCACCCGAATACTATTCCGATTACGTAGTTACGTCTACGATTGACGGTAAAACAGTGGTAGAAGAAGGCAACCAGATAAAAAATCCTTTTTATCTTACAGGGAACAAGCGAAAGGTATATGAGTTTTTTCACGAGTTTTTGCCCGTTTCGCAGTTATACCTTATGGCAAACGGTGTGCCGCGGGATTTGACTAAATGTGCAATATATGATATTATTATTCTGATAGCGGTAACGGAGGCGGGAGTGCTTTTGTTTTGCAAGAAGGATATAAAATAATGCTGTCAGGGGGTTCAAGGCTTGCCGAATTATATATATGCTTATGAATACTTGCCCGTTTTGTTTTCCTTGTCTTGTTTGATTTTGGGCGCGGCGGTTCTGTTGTTGGGAATAAAGCTTTATACCTTGAAAAAATCCGCAAAAGAAATAAAGGACGGACTTGAAGAAAAGCTTTCCGAGGACACAAACACGCTGATAGATATTTCGAGCCGCGACAAGGATATGAGCGAGCTTGCCGCAAGTCTTAACAGGCAGCTTAAACAGCTTACCGAAAGCCGGCATACCTATGAACAAGGGGACAGCGAATTAAAGCAGGCGGTAACCAATATATCCCACGATCTCAGGACCCCTCTTACCGCCATATGCGGTTATCTCGATCTGCTGGAAAGAGAACAGCAGTCGGATAACGGCTTGGAATATATAAAGATAATAAAAAACAGAACGGAGGCCATGAAAAAGCTGACAGAGGAGCTGTTTCGGTATTCCGTCATAATGGCAAAGGAACAGGAGCTTGAAATAAAGCCCATTGCTTTAAATGATGTGTTGGAGGAAAGTATAGCCGCTTTTTACGCGGTGCTTACGGACAGTAATATTAAACCGAAAATAGATATAACGGAAAAAAAGATTGTCCGAAATGTTGACCGCTCGGCCTTATCGCGAGTGTTCGCCAATCTTCTTAATAACGCGGTTAAATACAGCGACGGAGATCTGGATATTGCATTGAGCGGGGACGGGGAAATTATGTTTTCAAATACGGCGTCGGGTTTGGATGAAGTACAGGTGGGTCGGTTGTTTGAACGGTTTTACACAGTGGAAGCAGCAAGGCAGTCCACGGGATTGGGTCTTTCTATCGCAAAAGCTCTTGTTGAAGAAATGAACGGAGAGATTGAAGCGGAGTATGTTAAGGGAAGGGTCATAATTAAAATTATATTTCAAAAAACAGCCGACTGCTCTTGAAGGTCGGCTGTTTTGCTTGGGGCTTGTTATACTAATATCCGTTTGGACAGTAGATAAAATCTACTGTCCAAATCCTTCGGCTTTGCCGAAGGACCGCCAAGGGCGGCGGATATGTACGTTCAATACAATATCTGAGGGAGC
>JAAVIF010000020.1 GCA_014799365.1 Oscillospiraceae bacterium | reverse complement strand
GCGTGGCGATTTCAAGGAAAAAAGCGCAGGAATACTCTCGTATTCCGAGCATTTTTGACGCAGAAAGCGTCCGCAGTTAGTAGAAATTGTGCAAATTGCGACTTTTCAGATAGCCCCTAGTATAAAACAAATAAAACGACTATGAAATTTTAATAAACAGAATCAACCTTCTTCCGTCACCGCAAGGCAGGTTATAGCAAATCTCTTCCTTAAAATCAAGCTTCAATTTTTTCCCCGCCGCCTTAACATCATCGTCAAGCTCTTCTTTTGATCCTCTCATGGCCATAAACACGCCGCCTTTTTTTAGCATGGGCGAAGCGTATTTAAAAAGAGTAGGAAGATCGGACACTGCTCTGGCGGTTATCATATCATATTTATTTTTATAAAGCGGCCGTCTGCCCAATTCCTCCGCCCTGCCGTGTATAATTTCGGCCTTTAGGCCCAATTTTTCGGTAAGCAATGTTAAGTAATCGGTTCGCTTACGCTGCGCGTCAAGAAGAGTGAAATTCAAATCATTTCTGTAAATCATCATAGGAACGGCGGGAAATCCCGCACCCGTACCAATATCAAGGCAAACTGCGTTATCTTTTACACGAAACAGCTTTAATGGCAAAACCGAATCAACAAGATGCTTTTCAATGATACCCTCTCTGTCCCGAATAGCGGTAAGATTTACCTTTTTGCAATAGTCCTGCAAAAAAACTATCATATCGTCAAGCTTACTCGACTGAATATCATCAAGCAATATCTCGGCTTCCTTAAATTTTTCCGTAATATCGTCAAACATATTATATCGATCCTTTCATGCTAATCTCTGTTTTGATTGTAGACAAAACAGAACAAAATCTACAATCAAAACAGAGTTACACCCTAAGCACTAATATCGGTTTAAAAAGCCATTTTATCCACTTTTTAAACCGATATTAGCATTAAAAGCCTATAGAAAAGCAAAAAGCGCAAATGTTCCACGTAGAACATTTTACTTTTCCGAAAATATCACTGACCCTTATCATTTAAAAGCAACAGCAGCACCGTAATGTCCGCGGGGTTAACTCCGCTTATCCTGCTTGCTTGTCCGATGTTCAAGGGGCGGTATTTGTTCAGTTTCTCCTGCGCTTCGAGCCTTAAGCCCTTGACCGTTCCGTAATCAATATCAACAGGCAGCTTTTTTGCCTCAAGCTTCCGCATTTGCTGCACCTTATCATTCTGCGCTTCAATATATCCCTTATATTTAACCCGAATTTCAAGCTTGTTGATCAGATCGCCGCTTAAATCGGGAGCGTTATCATCGAAAGCGATCAAGGTTCTATAATCCACCTGCGGACGCTTCAAAAGCTCAATAAACTTTATGCCTGTGGAGATCGGCGAAGTGCCGCAGGCTTCAAGGGCCTTGTTTAACTCCTCCGTAGGCTTTAACGAGGTTTTTTGTATACGATGTAATTCCCTATCGATCTTTTCGTTCATTTCAAGGTAAAGCCGATATTTGCTCTCGGGCAGCAAGCCGAATTTTTTTCCGATCTCGGCAAGCCTTTCGGGAGCGTTGTCCTGTCTGAGCAAAAGTCTGTACTCGCTCCTGCTTGTCATCATGCGGTACGGCTCAATACAGCCCTTAGTTACCAAGTCGTCAATAAGAGTACCAATATAGCTTGTACTTCTGTCCAGAACCAGCATTTCCCTGCTTTGGCAATAACAGGAAGCGTTTATTCCCGCCACAAGTCCCTGTGCGGCCGCTTCCTCATAACCGCTTGTGCCGTTAAACTGTCCCGCGCCGAAAAGGCCCTTTATCTTTTTGAACTCCAGGGTAGCGAACAGCTCCAGCGGATCAACACAGTCATACTCGATAGCATAAGCGGGACGCATTATTTCCACGTTTTCCAAGCCCTTTATGGTACGCAGAAATTTTATCTGAACGTCCTCGGGCAAGCTTGAGGACATACCCTGCAAATAACATTCGTCGGTATCGAGACCCATAGGCTCAACAAAAAGCTGATGCCTTTCCTTGTCCTTAAATCTTACTATTTTATCTTCAATACTGGGGCAATATCTGGGGCCGACACCCTCGATCCTGCCCGCGTATAAAGGAGAACGGTCAAGATTATCCAAAATTATCCTGTGAGTATCCTCATTGGTATAGGTAACATAGCACCTGACCTTGTTTTCCAAAGGAAGCCGGTTATCAAAGCAAAAAGGGATAATAGGCTCGTCTCCCTCCTGCACCTCCATAACGGAAAAGTCAACGCTTCTTTTGTGAACACGGGCAGGAGTACCCGTCTTAAAACGACGAAGCGCGATTCCCTTTTCCTCTAAATCTTTGGTCAGCTCCAGGGCGGGCATTACGTTATCGGGTCCGCTTTGATAATTAAGCTCACCGATATGTATGCGGCCGCCCAAATAAGTGCCTGTGGCAATAATGGCCGCCTTTACATTATAAACAGTGCCGAGCCTTGATCTTACGCCCGTTATTTTTCCGTTTTCGGCAATAACGCCCACTATTTCCGCCTGCTTGATCTGCAGGTTTTCCTGTCCCTCAAGCACACGCTTCATATAAGTATGGTACTTGACCCTGTCGCTTTGAACCCTTAGGGCGTGAACTGCTGGACCCTTGCCCCTGTTCAGCATACGTGACTGAATAAAGGTAGCGTCCGCCGCTCTGCCCATTTCTCCGCCCAAAGCGTCTATCTCACAAACAAGCTGTCCCTTGGCAGAGCCGCCAATACAGGGATTGCAGGGCATGTTAGCTATCGCGTCAAGAGATAATGTAAACAAAACCGTTTTATTCCCCGTACGCGCACAGGCAAGAGCCGCTTCGACGCCCGCGTGACCCGCGCCGATAACGGCTATGTCAAAATCGTTATTATAAATTTCCAAAGCTTTTTTGCTCCATTCTTTTTAATTGTCCTCCTCCGTAATTTCCCTTATAACTCTGCAAGGATTTCCCGCCGCAAGTGAATTTGAGGGTATATCCCTTGTCACCACGCTTCCCGCGCCTATAACACAGTTATCCCCTATCGTAACACCGCCGCAGATAACAACATTGCTTGCTATCCAGCAGTCGTTCCCTATTTTTATCGGCTTTCCGAATTCAATATCATAAGGAGTGCCGTCCTCGCGATACCTCATTCTTCTTTTTACAGGATCAAAGAAATGCAGCGCGGTGGCCAAAGTGCAGTTTGGACCGAAGAAAACATTATTGCCTATCGTTATGGGACAGGTATCGAGAACGGTAAAGTTAAAATTGGCGTAAAAGTTTTCACCCACCGAAGTAAATACTCCGTAATCAAACTGAACAGGCGACTGTAAAAAAGTCCCTTTTCCTTTATTTGGCAGCAGCTTATCAAGTATCGAAGCCCTTGCCTTCTCCTCTGTTTCCAAGGTATCATTATATTCCTTGGAAAGCCTGTGCGCCTGTATCCTTAAATCCGTAAGCTCCTTATCCGTGGGGTCATATGGCTCTCCCTTTAACATTTTTTCCTTTTCTGTCATGCCGTTATCCTTTCGTTAAAATGAGATTATTCACAGTCAAGCTGCATATGTATATGCGCGATCCCCACATCAAGAAATTCCTCGGAGATCTGCCTGAATCCGAATTTTTCGTAAAATCCCCTTGCCTGACACTGGGCCGCTATCTGTATTTTTTTCGCGCCATATTTTTCCCTTGCGACCTTTATTCCCGCCTTAAAAATTTCCGCACCCAAGCCCTGACCTCTTTTCACCGCAATGACTCTGCCAATTGTGACTTCCTCGTGCTGAACGCCCTTGTCCAATACGCGAAGATACGCCGCCATTCCGTCATTATCGGTAAGAAAAACGTGATAAGCGTTTATATCCAAGCCGTCAACATCATTGTAGGGGCAGGCCTGCTCCTCAACAAATATTTCCGCTCTGTGCCGCAGAATTTCGTAAAGCTCCTCCAAGGTAAGCTCGCCGAACTTTTTTATATGAAGCTGCATAGTGTTGACCTTTCATGTAGCAGTAAGCAACTATAAAATTACTCCGCTCTTTATAATACCACAAGTTAATACCTTTTTGCAATGGGAAGCAGAGAAATTTTTTAAAAATACAAATTTTCTCTTATAAACAAAAGGAGTATTTTCATTGTGAAATAAAGCTTTTACTTATGCAATATCGATTTATTAAAGTAAAAAACGCTGTCCGTTCACCCATATCGGCTTCTGCAATGTATATCCGCCAAGATTCTCCCAACCTATCCCCTGCCGCCTCATCAGTAAAAACAGCTCCTGCCCGAAAACTGCCCCACCGCAGGGGCGAGACCGGGGTTGTAAAAATATTGTGCTCGGCACCGCACGGGCTTTTGCGTTGTGCCAATGCTGAGAATTGCGCTTTATATAATGCTTTTTTTGCCTGAAACAGGCGGCACCGCTCCCGCGGGGGGCTTAAGGCGACACCAAAAGGGGGGAGACGGTTCTGTAAAAAAGCACTCGAAAGTAGTTTTATATATACGTTTTATCTTTTAAAATATGATTTATAAGAATAAAAGCCGTTTTTCAGTGCTTTTTCACAGCCCACTCTCCCCCCTTAGGGACGGTAGGATACCGTCGGGAGCAAGCCCAAACCGCCGCAAGGATGCGGCGGCATCAGAGCTTGCTCGTTTTCACTCTTAAGAATCCCTTCCTTATCCCCCCTCTGATATGTAGTGCTGATTTGTTTGTTGGTTTCTCTTTGTAAAGTGGCCGGTTTTTATTTAATTTAAAAGGGACTGTGTTTTTTTACAGTCCCTCTCGTTCACAAAGCCCACTCGTGCCGATTTTTATTTTTTTTACTTAAGGCACATAAACCGTCCCAACAAACAAAGGCTGGTAAGCATCACTTGTAACAACAAACAAAAACGGTCTATCCAGTACAAAATCAATTTCCTCCTCCGGCGGCATGGCCGCCCCCGCAGCCGCCATTACGGTAAAAGCAACACCCGTACAGCCCTTTTCATCTATAACAACACGCGCGGCATGCTCCGCCTGACCGACGGCCAATCCCTCCGCCTGTTCCGATAAAGGCGTAAAATCCGACCTATACGAGTCAAAAACATCTCTTACCCCAAGCTCCATAAGCCCTTTAGTAAGATCAATATCCGACGAAACGTCAAACTTAGGCACCGAACAGTTGACAATCAAAGTCTTATAATTTTCCCATTCATTACTGCCGCACACCATATCCATATACTCCCCGTCCCTGAGCAAGTCCTCCACCGTCTTTCCCTCATCGGGAAGAATAAGCCACATACGGCCGCCGTCCGCAAACCGCAAAGAAACCGCGCCGTAATCCTTGCCCCAATAATAAGGTCCGTATTCCTGAGTATTATTCATAAATTCCGTCTCAACATCGCCCTCCGACCCATGAAAAACCTTAATATCATTTTTCTCGGGATTAAATTCCTGATCCCATTTTGCATGGAAGCAAATAGTGGAGCAAAGAGCCATAACCGTCTGAGGAGGAAGCTCTATACCGTTGACGGCGTCCTCCAGAAGTCCGTCGGTCTGCTTATTCAGCCAGTCCCTTAAAGCCTTTAAGGTATTCTCCGACGCTAAATCTCCGCGGTAAGCCGAAGCAAAATACTCCTCCGCAAGCCTGTTCAACGTTTCGGAATTAAACTCCGCCGCGCTGTCCAACCAGATCGAATTGGCAAGAACAGAGGTAGTAGCCCCGTCATTGCGGTAATTGGCTTTCCATATATTCCCCGCCTGCTGCCTTAACGCTTCAATGCTTTCCGCTCCCGCAAGCTCCAAAATCTGCGCCCTGCTCTCTCCGTCGGTAATCTCCGCAAGCATCGATAAAGCCATATAAACGTTAACGGGAGAATAAACGCGGTTTTTCTCGTTGCCGTCCGTTAAAAATGTTTCGCAGGTATTCTTGTAAAATTCCCCAAGACTGCCGGCCTCAAGCGTCCTGTACGCTTCATGCCTTTCCATTCGCTGCTGTGACCAAGGCTCGTACATGTTGTTCCAGGCCTCTCCGTAATCCCCGTTAAACAAGCTTTCGTCGGGATAATGCGCCGCCTCGGGATATTTGGCCTCCGCAAGAGTTTCCACTAAAACCGGAACAAGTCCCGGCGAATTATTCCCGCCCATAAGTGCCGCACCGCATAAAATACCGGCGCAGGCAGCGGCGGAAACCGCGGGAATCCATATTTTTTTTGCAAATTTTCCTCTAACCGTTTTCCTGCCGGCGTTTATACTTCTTTTTTCGTCCGCCGCCGTAACGATCTTTTCATCAAGCTGACCTATCGCATCGCTGATTTTTTCGGTTTTCTTATTCATACGGAAAAACCCTCCTTTTCAAGATGTTTTCTTAATCCTTCTCTGGTGCGGAAAAGCATGCTCTTTACCTTTGATTCGCTTATGCCGAAGCTGCCCGCTATCATTTTAATACTATCACAAAAATAATATCTCATTACAAAGGTATCGCGCGCTTCCTCCTTACACTGCCTTAAGTAATCTCCAATTACCTCCGCCAGCAGCGAACCTTCTGCCTCTTTTACGGGGTCTTTCCCCTTTGGAATACACTCCTCCAACTCCTCCAAGGACAGCTCATATTCCGAACCGCTTCTTTTTGCGGCTCTCTTTTTTCTTATTCTGTCAATGGAAAGCTCTCTTGTTATCTTTCCGAGAAAATATCTCAGACAGGGCGGCAAGTGAGGAGGAATACTGTTCCACGCCTTAAAATAGGTGTCGTTAACGCACTCCGAGCTGTCCTCTCTGTTGTTTAAAATATTCATTGAAACTGCGGAAAGATACGCGGAATATTTTGCTTCGGTTTCCTTTACAGCGTTTTCGTTACGGCTCAGATACAATTCTATTATTTTATTGTCCTCCATGCTGCACCGTCCTTTTGTCTGGAATAATTAACCTTTATAAAACAAGCTTCAAAACAAAAATTTCTGTTTCATCTATATTACCGTAAGTTTTGTTGCTTGGTTGCATTATATCCGAATTTTTTCAAAAAAACAAGAGCTTTCGCAAATAAACGCAAAAGCCCGATTATTAAATATCATATTTTTCTAATATCTCGTTATAAATTTCCTCGTAAAATCCTCTTTATTGTAAACACCCAGATCCTCGTTTTCCGTTAAAGCGATTCTTGTATAAGTAAAATCTTTTACAGGATAACGCCCGTCGCTGTCACTTGTGCAAAAATAATATTCTCCGTTATCGCTTGATCCCAAGAAAAAAATCCATGTATCACCTTTCATCATTGGAGTTAAAGCACTGTAAGTAACAAATCTGTCCTCAACTACCGCGTAATTTTGACAAATCGTGAGAGTATCTCTCACATTGACGTCACCTTTAAATACCTTGGTAACCTCAATATTATTAAAAGAATCAACAAAGGCAAGAATCTCCTTACCAAAAAATTCTTCATATTGATAGGTTAATTCCTGTGTTGAATCCTCTACAAAAGTACCCACAACAACAATTTCACTGTGACTTTCTAAGGATTCAAGATCAAAAAAATTCAATCGATTTCCCTCACCCAGTTGTACAAGATTTAAATCTAAAAATTCTTCGGCTTGTTCAGTAACGGAACAGGATGTAAACAAAGCTAAAACACTTAAGGTTAAAAAAGCAATAATGATTTTTTTCATCTTTACCTCCGATACCTAATATATAAAGCGTTGGTTAATGCTTGACATACATGTATAATAACATATTTTTCAAAACAAATCAACATCAAAATCATAAGCAAAGGGTTTTCGCAACAAAATACGAAAACCCAATTGCAACATTTTAACTCAGATCATATTTTTCCAATATCTCATTATAAATTTCCTCTTTAAAATCCTTCGCATCGTAAACACCCAAATCCTCGTTTTCTGTTAAAGCGATTCTTGTATAAGTAAAATCTTTTACAGGATAACGTCCGTCGCTGTCGCATACATAATAATAATACTCTCCTATATGGCTTGGTTCTAAGAAGAAAATCCAAGTGTCACCCTTCATCATCGGCGTTAAAGCACTTTCGGTAACAAACCTGTCTTCAACAACAGCATAATTTTGACAAATTGTGAGAGTGTCTCCTACATTAACGTCGCCTTTAAACACCTTTGTAATCTCAATTTCATTAAAAGATTGAACGGAAAAAAGAACCTCTTTGCCAAAAAAATCCATATTTTTATATTTTACGTCCTGTGTCGAATCTTCAATAAAAGTACCCACAACGACAAGTTCACTATTATTTTCCAAGGATTCAAGATTAAAATATTGTATCCGATTTCCTTCACCCCATTGTACAAAATTTAAATCCGAAAATTCCTCGGCTTGTTCGGTAACAGAACAGGATGTACACAAAACTAAAATACTTAAGGTTAAGAAAGAGATAATATTTTTTTTCATTTTAATTCCCCCAACACTTCATATAATAACAAATTTTTCCAAACAAGTCAATATCAAGTCACGATTTAAGTTTCCCCAAAATTTTCTCAGTCGGCGAAATGCCTTTTTAAAACTGCGTTTTATGTAGTGTTCTTTTTGACCTTGAAAAAGGTGCAATTTGCGCTCCCGCGCGGGGCTTAAGGGTGACTAAGAGACTTTTTGCAAGCAAAAAGTCTCTGAAAGGGGGGCGAAGCCGAAACAAGCTCCGAAAAAGCTATGAATAACAGCTTTAATTTTGAAATAAAGAAAGATTAAGTGTTTGCGGAGCTTGTTCCGACACTCTCCCCCCTTAGGTTTCACCTTAAGAATCCTTTCCTTACCCCCCTCTATGTGTAGTGCTGATTTTTTAGTTGTTTGCCTCAGAGAGTATGTGCGTGAAATGTCACTTAGATAAGCTTGTCAATTGGCAGATGCAGATAATTTGCAATTATGGTGTGCTTTATTTGTTTTTCTTTTTTTGGAGGTGCTTCCTTCTTTTGGTTNTNCCTCTTTTCCTATTTTTCTCAATTAAATTTTGGGGAAACTTAAACAAGTCACGAGCAAAAAAGCTTTCGCAAAAATACGCGAAAGCCTTAAATGCTGTCTTTTTAATTAAAAATCATATTTTTTCAATATTTCCTTATAAATATCCTCTTTAAAATCCTCTTTGTCGTAAACACCCAAATCTTCGTTTTCCGTTAAAGCAATTCTTGTATAAGTAAAATCTTTTACAGGATANCGNCCGTCGCTGTCACTTGTACAAAAACAAAAATCCCTGTTTCCTTTATTTAGAAAAAATANCCANGTATCACCNTTCATCATAGGAGTAAGATTNCTATCGGTAACNAGCCGATCNTCAACTATNGCATATTCTTGAGCAANTTGAAGAGTACTTCCTACNTCGACATCACCTTTAAACACTTTTGTTACCTCTATGGTATTTAAAGACTTTACTGTAAAAAGAATTTCTCTACCAAAAAAATCATCATACTTATATTTTACATTTTGTGTTGCGTCATCGATAAAAGTACCCACAACAACAATTTCGCTGCACCTTTCCAATGATTCGAGATCAAAAAACTCCAAGCGGTTTCCTTCACCCCNTTTTACAAGCTCTAAATCCGAAAATTCCTCCGCATTTTCAAAAGCCGCACAGGAAGTAAATAAAGTCAAGATGCTTACAGTCAAAAAAGCAATTAAAAATTTTTTCATTTTAATTCCCCCAACATTCCATATAATATAATAACAAATTTTTCCCAACAAGTCAACATTATATCACAAGCAAAAAGGCTTTCGCAATAAATCCGCGAAAGCCTTAAATGCTGTCTTTTTAATTAAAAGTCGTATTTTTCCAATATCTCATTATAAATTTCCTCTTTAAAATCCTTCACGTCGTAAACACCCAAATCTTCATTTTCGGTCAGAGCGATTCTTGTATAAACAAAATCCTTTACAGGATAACGCCCTTCACTATAGCTTACACAATAATAATATTCTCCGTTATCGCTTGGTTCTAAGAAAAAAATCCATGTATCACCTTTCATCATTGGGGTTAAAGCACTTTCGGTAACAAATCTGTCTTCAACGACAGCGTATTCTTGACCAATCTTAAGAGTATCACCAACATTAACATCACCTTTAAACACCTTTGTAATCTCAATTTCATTAAAAGACTTAACAGAAAAAAGAACCTCCTTGTCAAAAATATCCATGTATTTATATTTTATTTCTTGAGTTGATTCTTCAATAAAAGTACCCACAACGACTATTTCACTGTAATTTTCCAACGATTCGAGATCAAAAAACTGCAAGTAATTTCCTTCACCCCACTGTACAAAATTTAAATTCGAAAACTCCTCAGTTTCTTCGGTAACCGAACAGGAGGTAAACAAAATTAAAATACTTAAGGTTAAAAAAGAGATAATAATTTTTTTCATTTTAATTCCCCCATTTTTCCCATAAACATAATTTATCGTGATCCGCCACTGTCCATGCAACCTGATCATATTTTCCATTTTCACGTTTTACAGGTAATCCTGTGTTCATTACAGCATATGGAAGAAGATTAGCGTAATTATGACCAATAGCAGAACCTCCATCATCAGGATGTGCAAGCTTTAAAACATGACCCACTTCATGAATAAAACACATTCTTGCTCCATCTTTTCTTTGTGAAGCAGGAAGCTCGTCATAAGCAGTTGAATCAGTGTTCATCTTAATAGTAGAATACGACCAATCATCATTACTTCCAACCGCAACTCCATTACGATTAAAATGGTATGCTTCCCCCATTTTAGAATTTTTAAAATCACCCTCATCATCATAAACATTTACAGAATCTGTAATTGAAGGCATTCCGGGCATTTCCATAATAACACTTACACGTACGTTACTGCTTATATCGTTCCAATCCAACGCACCGTTGTAAACATACGAATTAAAGAAAGACGTCTGTGCCGATTGTGTTACTCTGATTTTCATGCTTTTTTGAATATCCGTAAGATATTTACCCTTAAAAACATCTCCTGAATGCGCATAAACCGAACCTGCCGCAAAAACCGCGAAAAAGGCACACACCAAAAAAGAAACAACGCGTTTTTTCATTTTTTAAATCATTCCTTTCATAACGCTTAAAGCAATAAAAAATGAATAAATTAACAATAAGCGATTGTTTTATATAAATTAAGAGCCGCGGTCTGAATTTATCTTAAAAATATATTAACAAGCTTTTTTATTTATGTCAATATTAAATATATATAAATAGGAAAAAAGACTTTACCGACATATAATTATGTTTATAAAACAAAGCATTTGGAAATTTTTTTATAAAAAAACCAAAAAGAGCCCTTGCAAAAATCTGCAAAAGCTCTTTTTTACCGTTTATTTTAACTTACTCTTCCTCACCTTCACCGCTGTCATCTTCCTCAGNCTCGTCCGTATCGGTGTCGCTGTCGGAAATAACCTCGTTCCTTTCCTCCAGCTCAGCGGCCTTAATATCCTCCTCGCTGGCNTCCTCTACCTGTTCGGTCTCCTGCGTATCGTCATGCTCGGTTCTGGTAAAGGTAACTACCTTGCTGTCGCCGTAAAGCCTCATCACCCTGACGCCGGTAGCGTATCTTCCCATAACTCGGAGATCGTTGGCGCGGATACGTATAATAACACCGTCGGTATTTATCAGAATAACGTCGTCGTCCGCACCCAAAGCGCGAATACCGCAGACAAAGCCCTTTTCCTCGCTCACCTTATAGTTAAGAATACCGAAGCCGCCCCGCTTCTGCACGCGGTAATCGGTGACCTGACAGCGGCGGCCCATNCCCTTGTCGGTAACGGTCAAAATAGTCATATTAACGTCATAAACCTTGCACGCGCCGACAATGTGATCCCCGTCACGAAGCTTGATAGCTCTTACTCCGTGAGCGGTTCTGCCCATGCTGCGTATGTCGGTTTCAAGGAAATTGATAGCCATACCGTTTCTTGTGCCTATCATTATATGGCTGTCGCCCTCGGTAAGNAATGCGGAGGCTATCTCGTCGCCTTCGTCAAGACCCACTGCCCGCAATCCGCCCTTGCGAAGATTTTTGTAATCGGATAAGGGAGTGCGCTTGATCTTGCCCTGCTTGGTTATGCAAATAAAGAATTTGTTTTCCGCAAAGTCGGAGGTCTTCATCATTGCCGCAACCTGCTCGCCCTCGGAAAGCTGCAAAAGATTGACGATATTTATACCTCTGCTCTGCTTTCCTCCCTCGGGGATTTCATAGCAGCGCAGCTTATACATGTTGCCCATATTGGTAACAAACAAAATATCGTCATGGCTGGAAGCAACAAAAAGATCCTCGATAAAGTCCTCTTCTCTTTGCTTCATTCCCGTTACGCCCTTGCCTCCGCGCCTTTGCAGATTGTACAGCTCCATAGGCTGGCGTTTGATATAGCCTATATTGGTAAAGGTAATAACGCTTTCCTCAACGGGTATAAGGTCCTCGATATCCACCTCTCCGCTGACGTCCTCGATGCTTGTGCGTCTTTCGTCGCCGTACTTTTTCTTGATTACCTCAAGCTCCTCCGAAATAACGGAAAGCACCTTTCCGTCATCGGAAAGAATTTCCATATATTCCTTTATCCTGCCCATAAGCTCGGCCAATTCCGCTTCGATCTTTTCACGTTCCAAGCCCGTTAATTGTCCCAATCTCATCTGGACTATCGCGTCCGCCTGTTCGGAGGACAAGCCGATAGTATGCTCAAAGATCAGATCCTTGTATTGATCGTCCATAGCGTGGTGCAGAAGATTGGAGAGATCGGCTTCCTTAAAACGTTCCATAAGTCTTTCCTTGCCCTCGGGAATAGTCTTGCTGGAGCGTAAAATAGAAATAACCTCATCAATATTGTCAATAGCCAGCATAAAGCCNTGCAGCAAATGCGCCCTATCCTTAGCCTTGCGCAGATCAAAATTAGTTCTGCGGCGTATAACTTCCTTTTGGAAATCTATATAATTTGTAATAATTTCCTTTAAGGTCAATATCTTTGGCTGACCGTCCACAAGAGCCAGCATAATAACGCCGACCGTGTCCTGAAGCTGAGTATAATTATAAAGCTTATTCAAGACCACATTTGCGTTGGCGTCTCTTTTCAGCTCCATAACGATCTTCATGCCGTTTCGGTCGCTTTCGTCACGAAGCACGGAGATACCCTCGATACGCTTATCCCTCATAAGCAAGCCGATATTTTCAAGAAGTCTGGATTTATTCACCATATAAGGAATTTCGGTAACTACTATTCTTGTATGGGTCTTTTCCTCAACGATCTCCGCTCTGCCCCTTAAGGTTATTTTTCCTCTGCCCGTCATATACGCGCTTCTTATACCCGCTCTTCCCATAATTATGCCGCCTGTGGGAAAATCGGGACCCTTTATAACGGTCATAAGCTGCTCGGGCGGAACATCGGGATCGTTTATAACCATATTTATTGCGTCTATCGCTTCTCTTAAATTGTGTGGAGGGATATTCGTAGCCATACCTACGGCAATACCTGTGCTGCCGTTAACAAGCAAATTCGGAAATCTGCTGGGCAAAACCGTGGGNTCGGGAATTTTGTCGTCATAGTTGGTGCCGAAATCAACAGTATCCTTGTTGATNTCCTGCATCATCTCTCCCGCAATGCGGCTCATACGNGCTTCCGTATAACGGTAAGCGGCAGGCGGGTCTCCGTCTACCGAACCNAAGTTTCCGTGACCGTCCACAAGAGGGTAACGCAAGCTGAAATCCTGCGCCAAACGCACCATAGCGTCGTAAACCGAAGCGTCTCCGTGCGGGTGATATTTACCCAGAACCTCGCCGACGGTATAGGCGCATTTACGATAGGGATGCTCGTAAGTATTATTGGACTCGTCCATTGTGTAAATAATACGCCTGTGTACGGGCTTAAATCCGTCGCGTACATCCGGCAGGGCTCTTTGTACGATAACCGACATAGAGTANTCCAAAAACGAGGTTCGCATCTCATTGTCGATATCCACTTGTATAAGCTTTTCTGTTGAAGTCTGCTGTTCGTCCATTGATCTTAATATTCCTTTTTTTATTTTTGTTATTTAAATTCAGATATTTTTATCCTCAAAATAATTTTTTAATTTACCGATCTCTTCCTCTGTAAGACATCTTTTTGGGAAAATATAAATTAAAGAACGGTTCAGGAATAACAGAAACAGCTCGGGAGTTTCCATTGAATCCAGAGTGTTTGAGCGAAGCTCGATCTTTGTTTTTTCGTGNTTTATCTCCTGCTCCTCCGGTATCTCCATATCCTGATCCATTGTCATTACTCCGCTGCTTGTTACCGCTACCGTTTCGGTTTCCTCATCGGGCAGTATCTCGGTATCTATTACTATTTTTGTATCACCGAATACGGCGGTATATTTTTCGTCGCTGAAGCTTTTCAAGGTATTTATCAGCTTTTTTCTCGCGTAGTATGGGCGCGCCCATGTAGAGAATATCATTCCCAAGCCTATAACCAAAAGTATGTAGCCGGGGAAATCGGTGTAATCATGTACAATAAAGGTTATGCCTATTCCTGCGGCGATAGCGTATACTAAGCTGAAAATTATGTTGCGCTTTAACATGTATTTGTGCTGGAATAGTTTATAGCCTGTTTCTATTTCGGTTAGGGTGTTGTCGTATTTTATTTCTATTTTATCCATTGGGTGTTGTTCCTTTCCTCAAACGGCGGATTGCCTTTTTTAACTGCGTTGAGTTTTTTAAAACTGCGTTTTGGCTGNGAGGTGCTTTTCNGAAAGCATTTGTAAAACGATTTTTGACTTTTTAAAAGCGGTGCTTTTAAAATAAGCGCATATTGTTTAATTTGCAAAGTTACGCTTTATGTGATGTTTTCTTTTTCTCGGAAGCGAGGTGCATTTTGCGCTCCCGCGCGGGGCTTAAGGCGACACCAAAGGGGGGCGAAGNNGNANNAANCTTTGCCNANGTTNCTGCANTNAGAAAAGCANATATNNGCGTNAAAACAAGTANANCATNAAGTNNNGTGNGGAAAGCTNGGCGAAGTTCACTGNCCCACTCTCCCCCCTTAGGTTTCACCTTAAGAATCCTTTCCTTACCCCCCTCTATGCGTAGTGCTTGATTTTTTGTTGTTTGCTTCATAGGGGTAGTGCNTAAAATATCACTTATATAACTTGGTTGAATTATTCAATGTAGGAAATTTGCAATAGTGTTTTATTCANNTTCGGGTCGCAGGCGTTCNGTTATTTATTAGGTTTTTTCATTGGTGACGTCGGCGCATTGCTCCTATCAGCTTGTGCAATGTATTATCACGCTTGCTCACCCAATTGGGTTGTGCCGCCCTATCCGCTGCTATTGCTCCTTTTTCGGTGATTGCCTTACAGCAGGGGCGGAGCCAAATTTTTGCGAAGCAAAAATTTTGAAATGCTTCGCATTTCAGCGGGCTGTCGCCCGCGGCTCCGCCGCCCAACGCCGTTCGCCGCTCTNAACATTCTTCTGTTTTAAAATTTTTGTTTTTTGTAAAAGCTTCCAACACCGCAAAACTTTAAAATTCTTTCCGCATTCAAACCATAATTAAAAATTGCGAATCAAAATTACCTGTTGCCGCCAACAAAAAGCACACTGAACGCAATAGCCGCGCAAATCGCACATGCGACAACCGCAACCGCCACATCAAATATTTTTCCCTTTTTAATAAACACAGGTATGTTAAGTCCGCTTACCGCTCCAAGAGACAAAAGCATAAACGGCAGCAGAACGCCCAGATCACCGAATCCAAACATCAGTGCTACAAGAGAAAAGGCCCACAGCGCAATACAAACTATCCCCGCAACCTTTCTCGGAAAAGCCAAAGGAGCGTCTTCAACCGCGTTTTTCGCTTCCTCGGTCATTCTTTCTCTGCGCGCTCTTTCCTCGTCGGACTCCTCTCGGATAGGCTCCATTTCGGAAAGTATCTGTATGATTTTTTCATTGCTTTGTCTGCTGTTCATAATAACTCCTTTTATTGACCGTTATTACACCTTATCATATATTATCATATATCCAAATTCTGCACATATTGCGCATTAGTCTCAATAAACTCTCTTCTCGGCTCCACCTTATCTCCCATAAGAATAGAGAAAGTCAGATCGGCCTTAGCCGCGTCGTCCAAGGTCACCTGGAGCATAGTTCTTGTGTCGGGATTCATGGTGGTTTCCCAAAGCTGAGAGGGNTCCATCTCACCGAGACCTTTATATCTCTGAACATCTACCTTAGCGGCACTTTCTCCCTGCAGCTCTTTTATAAAATCGTCTCTTTCTCCGTCGGAATAAGCGTACCTTACCTGCTTACCCCTGCTTACCTTAAACAAAGGCGGCTGAGCAAGGTAAACGTGTCCTTCTTCTACAAGAGGACGCATAAATCTGAAAAAGAAGGTCAGAAGCAAGGTTCTGATATGCGCGCCGTCAACGTCGGCATCGGCCATTATAACAACTCTGCCGTATCTGAGCTTGGTAATGTCAAATTCCTCGCCGATACCGGTACCCAAAGCCTTAACCACGGGTACAAGCTTTTCGTTGTTGTAAACCTTATCCGCTCTTGCCTTTTCAACGTTCAGCATTTTTCCCCACAAGGGCAAAATAGCCTGATAACGGCTGTTTCTTCCCTGCTTTGCCGAGCCGCCCGCCGAGTCTCCCTCGACGATATATATCTCGGTCTTTTCTATATCCTTATCGTAGCAGTCCGCCAATTTACCGGGAAGTCCCGCGCCGTCCGCAACGGATTTTCTTTTAGCTTCCATTGCCTTTTTTGCGGCGTCACGCGCAGCCTGCCCGTTAATGGCCTTTACNACTATTGCCTGTGCGGTGTCGGGGTGTTCCTCAAAATAGTAGGTCAGCTTTTCGCTTACTATCTTATACACTACCGGTCCTACCTCGGGATTNCCCAATTTACCTTTAGTCTGTCCCTCAAATTCACATTCGGGCAGCTTAACCGAAATAACGGCGTTTATTGCTTCTCTGATAGCCTCGCCGCTGATAGCTACGAACTCGTCCTTTTTATCGTCGTCCTTTTTGCTTCTGGAGGACTTCTTTTTCTTTTCGTTTTCCTTTTCCTTAAAGCTCTTTACAAAATCATTGACTACCTTGTTNAAAGCTCTTTTAAAAGCAAGCTCGTGAGTACCGCCGTCAATGGTGTGGATATTGTTGGCAAAGGAACGGAAAGCCTCGCTGTTAAAATCGGTATTGTACTGNAAGGCCACCTCTACCATTATATCGTCCATTACGTCTTTTATATAGATAATGTCGGGGTGNAGCCTTTCCGCGCCTCTCTTTTCCTGTAACCAATCGACATATTCCACTATGCCGCCGTCGTACTTTAAGGTCTCCCCTCTTACGTTTTCACCGTCTCTTGAATCCGTAAGAGTAATTTTAATACCGCCGTTCAGGAACGCCTGCTCTCTCATACGGTCAAGCAATGTGTTATAATCGTAATTCACATCATGGAAAATTTCACCGTCAGCCTTAAATTTAACATGAGTACCCGTTTTGTCGGTCTCTCCTATTATCTTAAGCTGTTCCGTATAACCGCCGCGGTCAAAGTGCTGAAAATGAATGTTTTTACCGTCGTAAACNGTGATCTCCAGCCATTCGGACAAGGCNTTTACCACGCTTGCGCCTACGCCGTGAAGTCCTCCCGATACCTTGTATCCGCCGCCGCCGAACTTACCGCCCGCATGAAGTATAGTATAGACAACGGTAGCCGCGCTTATTCCCTCCTTGGGGTGAATACCCGTAGGAATACCGCGTCCGTTGTCCGTGACCTCTATCACATTGTCGGGAAGTATATTTACCTTGATTTCGGTGCAATAGCCCGCTAAAGCTTCGTCTATTGCGTTATCCACGATTTCGTATACAAGATGATGAAGTCCGCTCGGACCTGTTGAGCCTATATACATTCCGGGACGCTTTCTTACCGCTTCAAGTCCCTCGAGTATCTGTATATCTTCCGCACCGTAGCCGTGTTCAACTTTGGTTTCTTCGTTCATTTGCTTTTTCCTTTCAAGGCTTTGACCGTTTTATAATTCTGTTCACATTATAACAGATAAATTTTTTCGCCCTATATTATAAATAGTATAGCTTATTATAGCATATTTTAACAGATTTTTCAAGAGAAAATTATGATTATTTAAGCATTATTTAAGCATAAAGAAAAAAGCAGCAAAATCATTGATATTTTTTAAAAATTATAGTATAATTACTGTATTGAATATAGGATACAGAATAAATTCTACTTTAACAGCAAAAGCGGAAAGGAGGATTATAAATATGAGCGAAAGAGAACAGGCAAAACAAATTATTGATCAATTACCCGATTATAAAATAAGCAATATTTTAATGTTTTTAAAAGGAGTGCAATATGATGATGATATAGAAGATGATATTTTTTGCGAACGTTTAGCGGAAAAATATTTTAACGATCCCGATCCCGAAAAAGAGCAATCTATTACTATTGAAGAGCTTGCAAAAGATTTGGGGATTGATTTATGAAATATAAAATAATTATTCAAAAACACGCGGAAAAATTTATTCGTAAGCTTCCCAAAATCGAAAGCGAAAGAATATTAAAAGCTATATACAAATTGCCGGAAGGTAATGATATTAAAATATTAAAAGGTAAAAAAAATAAAGGTTTATTACGTCTTAGAGTTGGAGATTATCGCATTATTTACACTATAGATAATGGAGAATTGATCGTATATGTGATAGATGCTGATAACAGAGGAGATATTTACAAAAGATATTAACTTTTTTATTTACACAAATTTTATAACAGAAAAAGGAGAAAAACACATGAAAGTAATCTTAGTCAACGGCAGCCCTCACGAAAAGGGCTGTACTTACACCGCTCTTGCGGAAGCATCGGAAGCCCTCAGCAAAAACGGGATCGAAACGGAAATTTTATGGGTAGGCAACAAGCCGGTTCAGGGCTGCATAGGCTGTATGGCATGCAGAAAAACAGGACGCTGCTTTGTATCGGACAGCGTAAACGATTTTGTTGAAAAGGCAAAAACAGCCGACGGTTTTATTTTCGGCACACCCGTACATTACGCCGCCGCAAGCGGATCGATCACATCTTTTATGGACAGAGCCTTTTATTCGGGCGGAAGTGCTCTTGCCGGCAAGCCTGCCGCGGCAATCGTAAGCTGCCGCAGAGGAGGGGGATCATCGACATTTGATCAGATGAACAAATATTTTACCATCAACTGCATGCCGATAGTATCCTCCCAGTACTGGAACCAAGTACACGGAAACACTCCCGAAGAGGTGAAAAAAGACGAAGAGGGCATGCAGACAATGCGTACTCTCGGCAACAACATGGCTTGGCTTTTGAAGTGCATAGAAGCGGGTAAGGAAAAAGGTATTGATTTTCCCGAAAGAGAGCCGTTTATCAGAACTAACTTTATCAGATAATAATCAAAAGGACCGTTGCTTCGAACAACAGTCCTTTTTTAATTCAAATGTATTTATTAAGTTAAAGTGCTTTGAATTTTCCCGCCAATTCTTCGGGTTCACCCTTAGACATACCGGTAATGGTTATAACTCCCATATACTGTCCGGCCTTCTTGTAAACCTGATACTCATAAGCATTTATTCCCATTATGGAAAGGTCGATCTTTACACAGGGAGTTTCCGCGCCGGCAAAGGTAACGGTCGTCTTTTCTATGTTTTCTACGGTAAAGCCCTGAGCCTCCAGCTGGGACTGGAGCGAAGGATAGGAAGCGTCAACGTAACCCTGCTCATCAAGGGAGCTGTTGTTTGTTTTTGAAAGATCTTCAACTATAAAGCTGACATTTGAGCCTTCCTCGGTTCCTACATACATATCGTAAACAAGACCTGTCGACGAAAAAGCGGAATTTGTACTATCAACAGACATATCGGATATTCCGTTCATAGCCGCCAATTCGTCTTCGGAAGCGAAAGTCCAGTTATCGTCAAATTCGGCAGTCAAACCGAACATTGTACTGGAAAACTTATTCCCTTCAACAGTGCCGTGAGCGTAGTCCACCTTTTCAACCTCGTTGCCGCAGGCGGTAAGAAGCATTACAGCGGACAATCCTATACCCGATAAAGCAAGCTTTAAATTCTTCATTTCATTTTCTCCTTGACATTTTTATTTTTTTATTTCTTTTTTCAAGAACAAAAAAGATTTTATCACTTTAATATCTTTATGTCAATCTGCATTTTTAACAACAAGGCCGCTTGATTTACCGAAGCGATTGTGAATTTTAACCGCATTGCTTCCTTCGCCCTCTTTTACCGATAGTAGCCGTTCCCACATTGGTAACATAAACACATTCATCACAAATCACAAAGCTTTTGGGCATATCCAGGCTTACATAATATATCCTTCCGCTTTTCTGGCAGCCGCTTAAATAATCATTAACACTTCTCACCACCGAGGTTTTTTCTATATCAAATATTCCTATTATATCGTTTTTATGAACAGAAACATCACTGCCCAAGGAAATATACATATTTTACCGCCTTTTTATTATATTGTTCATATCATTTTAAAAATAAGAACAATATTTGATTTTATATTTCATATATTTATTAAATTCTTTTCATTAACCGTTTTTTAAAATTTGTTCATACACGCTTATTTTAAGAACAAAAAATCAAATTTTAATAAATTCACCGTTTATTGCTTTCCACCTGCCGCCTTTTCCTATAATTTCAAAGTCATTTTCATTACATCCAGTAATAAAAACCTGTGATTTAACAATATGTTTAAGAATAAATTCGCGTCTATACTCGTCAAGCTCACTTAATACATCGTCCAAAATAATAATAGGTTCCTCTCCCCATTTTTCTCCAAACATCTTAGCCTGCGCCAATCTTATTGCCACGGCAATACTCCTTATTTGCCCCTGACTGCCGTAATCCTTTGATTTCCTCCCGTTAATTTTAAATTCTATATCGTCACGGTGAACGCCCACCAATGTATGACCCAGAATGATCTCCTTATCCAGATGGGACTGAAGCTTTTCAAGGTAAATATTAAGCATAAGCTCATTATCATTCATATCTATATCCCGATTTTGGACAATCGAGCTGATATAATCCATTTCAAGGGTCTCGCCATACCTGTTTAATTCTTTGTAATATTCACATGTATATTTACTTAAAGTATAAAAGTATTTAAGCCTGCCGCACATCACATTTACTCCCGCCTTTGCAAGCTCCTCGTTCCAAACGGTAAGCTGCAATCTTTGCGCATCGCTTATCCTATTGTCCTTTATACTTGACAAAAAAGTATTTTTTTGCTTTAACGCTCTTAAATAAACCGCCGTTCTTTCATGATGCACTTTATTCATCATATCGGCAGTTTCGTCGCACATTTCCCTTCTTTTATCGGGATTGCCCTTTACGGTATAAAGGTCCTCCGGTACAAACACAACGGCTTTTAATTGAGGGTACAGCCGCAGCGCGTCCTTATACGGTATACCGTTTATTTTTCTCGTTATTTTATTCCCGGAAACGGAACAGCTTATAATATTTTCCTTTTCCTTATACTTATCCGTAAAGAAGCTTGCTTCGATTTCACACTTGTTCTTTTCATTTTCGGGAAGCAGCTCGGCCGCCTTATTTGTCCTGAAGCTTTTTTCAACCGCGCAGGCGATCGCCTCCATCAGATTGGTTTTACCCTGTGCATTGTTTCCGCTGATAATATTGGTTTTATCCGAAAATAAAAAATCCGCCGTTTTTATATTGCGGAAATTTTTTACTTTAAGCTTTTTAATTATCATTTTCTGTTTTTACCTTGCAAATATAAGTATATAAGTCAAATTCTATCTTTTCCCCGCCCCGCAGCTTTTTCCCCCGCATGGTGCATATCTCTCCGTCGACCTTTACAAGACCGTCGTTTATCACCTGTTTTGCTTCGCCCCCCGTAGAAACGGCACACGAAAGCTTTAAAAACTGTTCAAGCTTTATGAACGGAGGATTTACTTCAATTTCCGTTAAAGATTCAGACATTATAAGTTTTCCTTTCATAACTTTAAAACAACGTGAACAAATATTATTCCTTCGACTTAACAGGCATTACAAGATAAGTAAAATCATCGCCCGAAACGGGAACTATTTTAATAGGCGACAAAGCGGAGGTAAACTGAAGCTTTACCTCGTCACATTCGGAATATCTTAAGGCGTCCATCATATAGCGCGCGTTAAAAGCAATTTCAAGCTTTGAATGAGGATAATCTATTTTCATTTCCTCATGGATAGAACCTAAGTTGGTATTACATTTAACGGTAAGCTTATCGTTTTCAAGCACACATTTTACGGGACTTTTAAACTTTTCGGTAAGCAGTAAAACACGATCCAGAGACGCCGCCAAAATTCTTGCGTTTACGACAGCCTCCGTTGTGGGAGTAAATTCGGTGAATCTTCTGAAATCGATAAAATCACCGTCCAGAACTCTTGTGAAGGTTATATAGTCGTCTCTGTTAAAGCCCACCTGACTTTTATCTATAAGCACGGTAATATCCTTTCCCGTGTCATCGTCGGAAAGAATACGCAGCAGCTCGTTAAGAACCTTTGTAGGCACAACAAACGAAAGGTCCTTATACTCAACCTTTTCCGTTCTCATGGCGATCCTTACGCCGTCGACTGCCACCAGGCTGAATATATTATCCTTAATTTCAAAAAGCACGCCCGTAAGAATAGGCTTAAGATCGTTTTGTGCCACAGAAAAAACAGTCTGCTTGATCATGCTCTTAAGTATGTTTTCTTTGATATTAAAGCTTACGGCAAGGCTCATTTCCGGCAAATTTGGATAATTGTTTCCCGACACGCCCACAAGCTTAAATTCAACCGTACCGCATTTAATGGTGACCTTTGTTTCATCCTCACAGGTCAGCTCGATAGGAAAACCCGCAGGCATTTTTTTAAGCATATCCGCAAGCAGCTTTGCGTTAAGAACTACCTCTCCCTCCTCCTCGGCGGAAACAACCGGTATCATATTCTTAATACCGCTGTCCAAGTCATAGCCCGTAACGGTAATAACATTATTTTTAAGGTTAATAAGAATACCCTCAAGAGCGGGAATGGAGGAATGTGTCGCCGTTACCTTTGAAGCGTTTATGATAGCGTCGGATAATAAATTTCTGTCTGCTGTAAATTTCATTTAATTTTTCCTTTCGGTTCATTGATCGTTTTTAATTGAAAACAACTTTTTTAAAATTTATTTTTTTCTCCGAAAAAAATACGGAAGAAAAAAGAAAAGAAAGAATAATATTTCTTTTTTTATTATAGGGGCGGTGGATAACGTGGAAACGATGATCAAACATCTTATACATATGATTTTACGCCATGTTGAATTTTTGTTGAAAATTAAAGCAAAGGTTTAAAGTTTTTTTCTTTGAACTTTTTAACATGGATATGTTGAGGGATTGTTGAAAACTCTGTTGAAAATGTTGATAAGTCCGTATTTTATCGAAGGTCGGATGCTTTTTTCAGCTTCCTTATGTCATATCTCGTTGGAAATATTTTTAACCAGATCCTCGATAGTTGCCCTGTAATTGGGNTCCTTTTTNATGATNCCCTTAACCTTATTGATAGCATAAACCACGGTGGAATGATCCCTTTTTCCGAATTCCTCACCGATAGCGGTATAGGAAAGTCCTGTTATCTGATTTATAAGATACATAGCCACCTGTCTTGCGGAGGATATTTGATTGTTTCTTCTCGGACCTATCATTTCCTCNGGAGTAACGCTGTATATATGGCTTACTTCGTTGATTATACGCTCTACCGTTACNGGAACGGGCTGCTGATCGGTAAGTACATCCTTAATAACATTCTGGGCCATTGAAATAGTGGGAGATACTCCCGTAACCAACGTAAGGGCGTTCATTTTTATAATAGCACCCTCAAGCTGACGTATATTTTTTTTCAGCTTGTCCGCCATATACTCCATAACGTTCTGAGGAATGTGCATATTAAGCAGCTCTGCCTTGCGCTTTATTATGGCCAGTCTTGTTTCAAATTCGGGAGTGCCTATATCCGCAAGCAGTCCCCATTCAAATCTTGTAAGCAGTCTTTCCTCNATATCGTTGATCTCCTTTGGAGGACGGTCCGAGGTAAGTATTATCTGCTTATTTTTTTGATGCAATTCGTTAAAGGTATGGAAAAGCTCGGTCTGACTTTCCTTTTTGCCGCTGAAAAACTGAACGTCGTCCACAAGGAGCATATCGCAGTTTCTGTATTTATTCTTAAATTCGTCNTTGGTATTGTATTTAAGAGAGTTTACAAATTCAGATACAAAATTTTCCGCCGAAACATACAGCACCTTAAAGCCNGGATTATTCTGTTCGGCGTGATTTTTTACCGCGCAAAGCAGGTGAGTTTTTCCCAGTCCCGGTTCGCTGTATATGAATAAAGGATTGTACTGTCCCGTCTGACCCTGAGCAATGGATTTGCAGGCGGAATAAGCCAGCCTGTTGCTGTCGCCGACTATAAAGGTATCGAAGGTATGATTATAGTTACTGTTTGCAAGAGTGCTTTCGAGCTTTTTTGTCATATCGATATCGTCTTCAAGCTCGGGTATCGGATCGCAGAATTTAAGCCTCTGTTCGGGAGTCAGATCGTTGGGCGTAAGTATTTCTATCTCCACCTCAAAGCCGAGTATCTCGTAAAACTGCGTTTTGAACATATTAACGTAGTTTTCGTTGATAATGGTTTTTTCATAGGGATTATTGACGTAAAGCAATACTCTGTTATTGTTGAGCTTAATAGGCTTTATCGGTTCGATAAACAGTTTTTTGGCGGTATCGGTTATGGGAAGATTTTCCTTCATAAGCTCGAAAATGTCGGCAAAAGAATTCATAACTGTAATAATTCCTTCCTTATGGGGTTAAAAAAAGGCTGAATATTTATGGGGTATCTGATACTAATATCGGTTNAAAAATCGGAAATGCTTTGTAATTCCGAGGTACNGCGGGTGACATCGACAACCGATAAAGCTCAAAATCAGACAAATTTCCAATATAATTTTATCATAAGACAAGATTTTTTGCAATAAGCGGAAAGGAAAAAAAGATAGATTTTATGTGNAATTTTTTGTGGAAAATGGTGAAAAATTTTTTGATGATCAAGGTACGGTTTGTTTGCTTTGCCAAGAAAAACTTGCCGTTACGGTTGACATTTAANATATAAATTGTTATAATTACTTTATATAAAAGNCAAAAAGTAAAAAAGTAAAAAAGTAAAAAAGTAAAAAAGTAAAATAATCGGAGGACGGCTGTACAATGATTTTATCAATAGGAATGATAGTAAAAAACGAAGAAAAATATCTGGGGCAATGTCTTGAAGCGTTAAAGCCCATACTTGACAATGTTGACAGCGAATTGATCATTGCGGATACGGGTTCAACGGATAAAACGGTAAAGATCGCCANGCGTTATACTGACAACGTTTATCATTTTGAATGGATAAACGATTTTTCCGCTGCGAGAAACTCCACTCTTGAGCGTGCTCAGGGAGAATGGTATATGTTCATTGACGCCGACGAGATACTTCAGAGCTGCGATGAAATCATCAGTTTCTTTAATTCGGGAGAATATAAAAAATACTATACCGCTTCATATGTTCTGAGATCATATACGGTGCTTGAAAACGGTAAGGTAGATAAAAGCATTTTCACCGATTTTTCGCTTATAAGACTTACCGTAAAAAAAGATAACATTCATTTTGAAGAACCTATACATGAAAAATTCAATTACATTACAAGACCNATAAAGAATTTCAATGTTATCGCCGATCACTACGGTTATCTGTTTTACAGTAAAGAAGAAGCTAAGAAAAAATCGGAAAGAAACCTTAAGCCCCTGCTCGACAAATTGGAAGCCTATGGCGGAAAAGAACCCGACGATTACCTTTTGTACAAGGAGATAGCGGACGCTTACTCATTGGCAAACAATAAAGAAAAAGAAAAGGAATATATAGATTTAGGCTTAAAAAATCTGGATCACAGCAATCTGACCATTGCGGTATATTATACAAGAAAAGCTGTTTTGCTTTACTTTGACGATAAATACGAAGAGGTATTGGAGCTGTGCGATGATTATTTTAACAAAAGCACCAATCCTTCAAGAAAAAATCGTATCATATCCGATATTACCATGTACGGTTATAAAGGACGGTCGGAATATAAATTAGAAAAATACGGCGAAGCGGTTTCGGATTTCTGCGACTTTTTTGACTTATATCAAGACCACATCAGCAACAGGTTAAACACAGACGACGCCTTTTTTGCTTCCGTCCTGATAATGGAAGTCGATATATTGGAAATATATCAAATGTTTCTTAAAAGCTGTATAAAAGAAAAAAAATACAGTGCCGCAAACAAATATTTAAAAGATTTTGATATAAGAAGCATAGTTAATGATTCGGATTATATGTCGGCTTTCATTAAGATGACGGCTGCGGTTATGAACAACTCGTCTTTTAATAATCTTTCTTACATATTTGATCAGCTTGACGAACACAATAAAAATTTAATTACGTCCGAAATAAGAAATATAATTTTGGATTCCGACGATACAAAGAGAGAAAATATAATAAAAAATCTCGAAGCAGTATCCGAAAACGATGAAAGGACAGCAGAGTTAATTCGGATTTACCGCGAATATGTTAAAGGAAATGATATTGATATAAATCTTATAAACGGCTATCTGAAAAAATANGGNGCGGAATACAATGATGACATATTATGCGTTTTGATGGAAAAAAATATGGATATAACGTCATTTGTTAACNCAAATGATTATGACGCAAAAAAGTATGTTTACAGCATTTTCAAAATTCTTGAAAAACCNATGGATTTATTTGAAGGATACGATACGGAATGTATTTCAATTGACGGACTTGAAAAAGCTGCCGAAACCTACAAATTTGCAATGGTAAAGGCAACGGACTATTCCTCTCCTATTTCTCAGATGCTTATCAGACAAGGTATACTTAAAAAAACAGATATTTCAAATCTGCTTAAAAAATATGCTTCTATCGGCTATAAATATTGCAGTGAAAATGCGGGAAAAAATATTCCTTGGGAGATCAAGGCGGCAAANATTGCGGACAATGCGGTAANAGCGCGTGAAAGAAAGGATTACGATACCTGCTTAAGCGAGCTGCAAAGACTTTCCGTATTGTATCCCGAGTTTAATGACATTTTAAAGGATTATAAAGAAAAAGTCGAAAAGGAAAACTCCGATCCTCGTACGCAATTTGAGCGTATGGCAATACAGGTTAAGCAAAATATTCGCGGTATGATCAAGGCAGGAAAGTATGCCGACGCAATGGAAGCACTGCGCGAATATCAATCATTATGCCCAAATGACGGAGAAGCGGAGATATTAAGAAGCGAGTTAAACAGCTTATTAAGTTGATTTGAAAAAATNAAAACAGNCCTTAATANAAATAACCCGATCAAAACGTGAAAGTATCTTTTGATNGGGTTATTTTTTATAAAAAAAGGCCGTTGTATATCAACTACAACAGCCAAAATAAAAAAATAATTTTTAAAACCGTAAATATTCAAACGTTATTTAAGAAGTCACATATAAATCACCACCTTTCCTGTTTTTTATAATCTAAGCACTAATTTTCGATCGAAAAAAAATGTCTANACATTGATCGAANATTAGTATTAAATATCATGCAAACAGCTCTCCCGCCGTATCCTTATAATATTCAGCCTGCGCGTTCCATAGATCCTTATAGATACCGTTCTTTTCCATAAGCTCATTATGAGTGCCTCTTTCCTTTATGTTTCCCTGATCCATAACGGTTATCTCNTCGCAGAACTTACAGGAGGAAAGACGGTGGGAAATATAAATAGCCGTTCTCGTNCCCACGATACTGTTGAATTTGGTATAAATATCATGCTCCGAAACGGGGTCCAAAGCGGCGGTAGGCTCGTCAAGCACTATAAAAGGCGCGCCCTTGTAAACGGCTCTGGCAAGACAAAG
>JAAVIF010000019.1:35759-71141 GCA_014799365.1 Oscillospiraceae bacterium | reverse complement strand
AAAGCTCCCTCAGGTATTGTATTGAACGTACATACCCACCGCCTTTGGCGGTCCTTCGGCTTTGCCGAAGGATTTTGACAGTAGATTTTATCTACTGTCAAAATGGGTATTAGTATAAATAAAAAAACAGTGGGAGAGCAGACCCTCCCACTGTTTTTAGGAAGTTATACTGATTTCAATCAAACTTGAAAATAGTATCAGTTGCAGCCACAGCCGCAGTCGTTGTTGCCGCATCCGCAGCNGTTGTTGTTATTGCCGCAGCCGCAGCCGCCGTTGTTGGAAAGTGTGTTGTAGCCACCGCATCCACCACAGGTGAAGAGAAGAATAAGGATAATGATCCAGCAGCAGTTGTTGTTACCAAACATATTGGTTGCCTCCTTGTTTATATTGTTTTGAAACGTTTCATAATACAATATATGTAGGAGCGCATTTTGTGTTACAGAAATTTTATAATTTTTTTNNNACAAGCTTATTACAATAAAAAGAAAGGAATACAAAAACAATGATCGAATTCAGCGGATTTACCGAAAAAGCCAACACAGCCTTAAACAGCTCCATTAAAACCGCCTCCTCAATGGGTCACACCTATGTGGGCAGCGAGCATATTTTATGCGGACTTTTAAGCGACGAAAGCGGAGTTGCGGGCCATATACTGCAAAAGCAGGGTATNAGCCGAGACAGCGTTATAAATAAGCTTCAGCAGTCGGTAGGAAGCGGTATTCCGACAAATTTGGGCATTTCCGATTTTACCCCGCGCAGCAAGCGTATACTTGAAAACGCCTTGACGGAGGCCCGAAAGGAAAACTCGTCCTTTGTGGGGACAGAGCATATTTTATACGCCATGCTCACCGACGAGGAGTGTTACGGAAGTATTTTTCTGAGGGAAATGGGAGTCGATATTGCGGGCAGCATAAAGGACTGCGCGGGAGGAAAAAAGGACAGCCCAATGCCCTTTACAAAACGCCGCTCAAAATCGGACGGGCTTATGAATAAGTACGGCCGCGACCTGACCGCAATGGCGGAACAAAACCTGATCGATCCTGTTTTTTGCCGCGATCACGAGATACAAAGAATGATACAAACCCTTATGCGCCGCCGAAAAAACAATCCCTGTCTTATAGGAGAAAGCGGNGTGGGTAAAACCGCCGTNGCCGAGGGACTGGCTTTAAAAATAGCTTCGGGAGACGTTCCCGANATGTTGAAAAACAAAAGTATCTTTATGCTTGATATTACCTCCATGATAGCGGGAGCAAAGTACAGAGGTGATTTTGAGGAAAGAGTGAAGTCGGTCATGGAGGAGGTTATAAAGGATAAGGACACCATACTTTTTATCGACGANATNCACAATATAGTCGGAGCGGGAGCGGCNGAAGGAGCGATAGANGCCGCCAATATCCTGAAGCCTCTGCTTGCNAGNGGAGAAATACAGCTTATCGGCGCAACCACGGCGGACGAATACCGNCGCTATATNGAAAAGGACGGCGCGCTTGAAAGAAGGTTTCAGCCCATAAAGATCGAAGAGCCGGACGAAGCCGCCGCGGAAAAAATTCTTTTGGGTTTAAANGACAAGTACGAGGCNCANCACAAAATAAAAATCAGCGATAGGGCAATAACGGAAGCAGTCAAGCTGTCGGTAAGGTATATAAACGACCGCCGCCTTCCCGACAAGGCGATAGATATTATAGACGAAGCGGCGGCGGGACAAAGGCTAAAAAGCTTTTCGGAAAATCCCGCAGTTAAGAAATTAGAAGAAAAGCTGAAATCCTGCCGCGAGGAAAAAAAGAAAACGGTGGAGGCGCAGGACTTTGAAAAGGCGGCNGAGCTGAGAGACGAGGAACAGGCGTTGGAGGAGCTTATAGAGGGAGAAANGAACAGCAANGCGGGCAGGGGNGAAAATTACAANACCGTAGACGAAAACGCGGTGTGCGAGATCATCTCCAAGTGGAGCGGTATTCCCGTGGGAAAAATAACCTCCGAGGTNTCCGACCTGCTGNTTAATCTGGAGGACGAGCTTAAAAAAGAGGTAATTGGTCAGGACAAGGCCGTCGAAACGGTGGTAAGGGCGGTAAAACGCGGCAGAGTAGGTTTAAAGTCACCCAACCGTCCCATAGGCTCNTTTATATTTTTAGGACCCACGGGAGTGGGAAAGACGCAGCTTTGCAAAAGCCTTGCAAAAGCCTTGTTCGGCAGCGAAAAGTCCATTATCCGCCTTGACATGTCGGAATATATGGAAAAACACTCGGTGTCTAAGCTTATCGGCTCCCCTCCCGGATATGTGGGCTTTGAGCAAGGGGGAAAATTCATTGAGGAGGTGAGGCAAAAGCCCTACTCGGTGGTAATGCTTGACGAAATCGAAAAAGCGCANCCCGATGTATTCGATCTGCTTTTNCAGGTCTTAGAGGACGGNATTTTGACCTCCGCCGACGGAAAAACNGTAAGCTTCGCAAATACCATTATTATAATGACGGGAAACGTGGGGGCAAGAGAGATAACCGAAAAACGCGTAAATATGGGATTCGGCACGGATAATGAAAACAGCCTGACCCAAAGCAGGGTGCAGGCTGAACTGAAAAAACTGTTTAAACCCGAGTTTCTCAACCGTGTTGACGAAACGGTTATTTTTGAGCCGCTGTCGGCGGACGCTTCAAGGAAAATCTGCCGACTTATGCTCGACGATCTGTCAAACAGAGCCGAAAACGCNGGGATTACGCTTTCCTATACCGAAAACGCGGTGTCGGAGCTGTCGGAAAAGGGTTACGATAAAATTTACGGCGCAAGACCTTTAAGAAGGCTTGTNGTGTCGCAGGCGGAGGATAAACTGGCTCAGCTTATGGCGGAGGGAAAAATAAAAAGCGGAGACAAAGCGGTTCTCGACTATAACGGCGAAATGGAGGTAAACAAGGTCAACGTTTGATCGTAACAAGNTTTCTGTACAGCTTAGCAACAGGCAGCCCCATAACATTGTAGTAATCCCCNTCTATCCGTTTGATAAGCAGAGCNCCCTTTCCCTGAATNCCGTAAGCACCCGCCTTATCCATAGGCTCTCCCGTATTTATATATCCGTCTATCTCAATTTCCGAAAGAGGATAAAATTCGACCTCCGTCTCTTCCGCAAAGGCGATTTCCGTTTTTCCCCCTTTTGCGATTGAAACGGCGGTAATGACCGTGTGCTTTTTGCCCGAAAGCATTGAAAGCATTCTTTTTGCGTCAGCCTTATCCTTTGGCTTTCCGAGAGGNATACTGCCGTAAAATACCGTNGTGTCCGCCCCGATAACCGTTTTATCGGGGTATTTTTNCGAAACAAATTCCGCCTTTTGCACCGCGAGNGCCTTTACCATTTCGGCGGGAGAAAGCGCGGTATCGATTATTTCCTCACAGTCCGCGGGAATAACGTCAAAATCCTNCGTTATCAGCTTTAAAAGCTCGCTTCGTCTGGGCGAACCNCTGGCAAGAATCAAGTCCACTTATTTTCCTCCCTGCTTCTTGCCGTACTTCTTTTTGTAATTTTCTATGCACTGCCCGATGACCTCGATAGCCGCCTTTTGTCCCATAACCTCGTTTACGGCGGTGTGCTTGTTTTCAAGCTGCTTGTACACGGTAAAAAAGTGCTGCATCTCCTGGAAAATGTGCTGTGGCAGNGCTTCTATGCTGCGGTAGGAATTAAAGGTAGGGTCTTCAAANGGGATAGCTATGATCTTTTCGTCGTTTTTATCGTTNTCNACCATNGTTATAACGCCTATTGGGTANCACTGCACCAAAACCATGGGCTGAATAGGCTCGTTGCACAAAACAAGCACGTCCAGCGGGTCGCCGTCGTCGGCAAGNGTNTTGGGGATAAAGCCGTAGTTGGCGGGATAGTGAGTTGAGGTGTACAAAATTCGGTCAAGAATAAGTATACCGCTTTCCTTGTCAAGCTCGTACTTGTTTTTGCTGCCCTTGGATATTTCTATTATTGCAAGAAAATCCTGCGGTGTGATGCGGTCGGGGTTAATGTCATGCCAAACGTTCATTTTTATGTTCCTTTCTTTATAGTAAGCCTTGTNCCGAAAAATTTTTACGGAAAAGCTTGCTCTTTTTAATTTACTTTAAAATTATAGGGGCTTTCCGTTTCCCTGTTCCGAATTTCGTGTTTTTCGTAGTAGCCTATCAGATTGCCGTTTTCATCACGAAGCGCGACCATATAGACGTCTTTATTTTCTTTTTCGTTGTAGGAGGTATAAATAATATTGTTTTCCCTGTTTTCACGAAACCACAAAATCGTTTTTTCTATAAGATTTATTGATCTGGCGTTGTGACAGCTCAAAAGATTTGTTCCGATCAGCTTCGCTCCGCCTCTTTTTTCATATCTTTTTACCGCCGCGGGATTCATGTAAATGATCTTGTGCGTCATATCGCATATTACTACCGCGTTTGTATCGTTGTCGATAATGCTTTTAAAATAATCGAACATTGCCGTTGTCCTCCGAATATCAGCTTTTTGATACCAAAAACACCCTGTATGAAAAACCGCCGCGTTCCCTATGCTTTTTGTCACATACGAAAAACATCTATTCCGACAGCGTTTCCGTAAATATTTGTTTTAATGCCTCGCTCGGTATATCCTGCCCCAAATAAATTTGAAGCATTCCCTTCGGCGTAAGCTTATATCCCTTTAATTCCTCTTTGTGATGCTCAATAGATTTTGCTTCAACATTTATATGATCCTTAAAAGAAATAAGCCTTATAAAGTTTTCATTGACATAATAGCTTGGAATCTTTGCCCAGAGCTTTTCCTCAATTTCCTTATCAACACTGTCAAAAATTAACGTCCGAAGCTCGGAAAATAAATTTTTTACATCATCGGAAAATTTTTCTATATAGTTTTTTACATCTGTATTCATAATAACTCCTTTTGCATTTAAAATTTAATTCAAATCCACACCGTCAGACACGATGTTAAATTATTTTCTGTAAAGAAAAAATAGGGATCAATCAAAAACGCATATTTTGTTTAACTATTTTTTATACATTCTTTGTCATATACCCGCATGTAAAAGGAAAGAAATTGAATTTTTCAGTACCCATATGATAAAAACCAAAATCCTCATACCATTTGCGCAGCTTGATATTTTCCTCCACGATACCAATATTTATTTTTTTGCAGCCCATTATTTTGGCCTGTTCAAAGGAATGCAAAAGCAACCGCTCGCCTATTCCGCGATGTCTGTATTCCTCCAAAACGCAAAGATTGTTAAGCTCGCATTCGGTTTCATTCTGCCTGTAAAGCGAATAATATCCGACGATCTTGTTATCTGTGCGGTATTTGAACATCAGCCGCTTTTCCTGCTCAAGCTGCCAAATCAAGCGTTCGGCGGTTGTGGCAAAGGCGGTAAACCTCGGCGCGTTTTCGGCTGTGAAGCCGAACTCCCCTGCAACCGTCAAAAAGCTTGACCGTATAACATTTTTGCACTGCTCAATATCGTTTTTGTCAACTTTTTCTATCATTGTTATTTCTCAAACCTGAACCACCCGAAATCAAAATTGCTTCCGGGAAGGAAAGTAAAGGAAACGCCGCATTTTCCCTCAATATCCTCAAGCTCGAACCGCCTTTCCGTGTATTCCCCGCTGCCCTCAAATTCCGCGATCTGCCGCTGATTTTCCTTACCCTTAAAGGTAATATGAATACTGTTTAAAGGAAGCTCTGACCTGCCGCAAATTACAATGCTTTTGGGCTTTTCCTTAAACTCAAACTCGCCGAAGTCCAATACCACGTTGTTTCCTATACCGACCACGTTATCTCCCTGTACCTCAAAGCTGTCTCCGTAAATTTTTTCACAGCCCGCCGCAGTATGCAGGGCAAAATCGGTGTCGGGCTTTTCAAAGCTAAAGCCCTTTACATGGTATCTGTCGGAGGACATCATTACAAAGGTGTGCATGCCCTTTAAGTTCTTGGAAAGCTTAAAGGTGTTCGGCTTATAGGTCAGCCATTGGGGCGGCTCATGGTATACGAAATCTCCGATAAGCTCTCCGCCCTCGTCGGGTCTGCCGTCGTAAAATTTAATTTTAACGGGAGTTGTACAGTTGGCGTAAATGGGAACGGTGACCGTATCGCTGCCGACTTTTCCGAAATCGGTGTTTTCAAAGCCGAACCAAGCGTTGTCCGACTCAAAGCCCGCACCTCTTTCTATACCGTTTCCGACACTTCCGCCGCTGACGGTATAAAGTCCGCCTATCACAAAGCCGTAAGGGTCAAAGGAAGCCGCGCCCAAGCCCTCGGCGTCCATTTGCAGAGCGGTCAGCACGCGGTACTTATCCGTGCCGTTTTTACAAAGCACTCTTAAATAAAACCGTCCGTCGCCCTTTGCGTATACGGTAACTATGCCGTTTTCAATGCTTTTTATCTCCGCAAGATTGGTTTTGATGCCGATCTCGTTGGTGATACGGTACTCTATTTCGTCCTTATAGCTTGCGTTTTCGGGAAAAACAAGCGTTTTAACCTCAATTTCACGCTTCTCCCTGTTTAATTTTAAAGTGGGCGCGCACAGCTCTATTTTTCTTATCGGTATTTCCTCATAGCCGCCCTTGCTGTCGGGAGCGTGATCGGTATTTTCCTGCACGGCCGTTACTCCCTTAACTTCTCCGCAATCAACTGCCTTTAAGGTTATTTCACTGTCGGGAAGCGATTTTGACGTTATCCTGACTTTAATATCCCCGGAAACGGTTTTAGCCGCTATTATCGCCAAAAGCTTGCCCATAAACAGCCGTCTGCTTTTGCACTTATACTGTTCAAAGTCGGTGCTGTCGCCGTTGTCCAAGCCTATAAGCCTGCCCGCGCCGCTTACTTCTACACAAACACGGTTGTTAGCGTTGGCGACAAAATTCCCGTACTTATCCTCCGCGGAAATTTCAAGGAAAATAAGGTCACGTCCGTCCGCCGTAAGCTCGGTTTTGTCCGCCTTTACGGAAAGCTTTGCGGTATCGCCGAAGGAACGGCAAACATCTCTCGCGATCTCTTTTCCGTTTTCGTCATAGCCTACCGCCGCTAACTCTCCTTTTTCGTAGGGGATAAGATAATCCGCCGTAAGCTGCGTACCGTGCAAATGATCGATATGCTTTTTTCCCAAGGATTTTCCGTTAAAAAACAAATCGATATAAGGAGCGTTGGAGGTAACTCTTACATCTATCTCCTGCCCGTCCGAAAAATCCCAGTAGGGGAAAATATGTATAACGGGGGATTTTTTGTAATCCGTCCATTCGGATTGGAACACATAGGAGCTGTCCTTTCTGAAGCCCGCCGTATCGATTTGTCCGAAATAGCTGTTTTTGGTGCTGTAAGGAGTAGGCTCGCCTATGTAGTCAAAGCCGCTCCAGATAAACTGTCCCGCGCAGTATTCCGCGTCACGGTCGGGTATAATGCACCCCTCGGTATTGGGAGCCGCCCAGCCCGTAGTACTGTTGCCCAAAGACGAACACTGCTCGTCGTCATCTGCCAAAACGGGGCGCGAAAGGGGGAAGTGGTACACGCCCCTGCTTTGCACCACCGAGGCGGTCTCACTGCCGTATATCATCCAGTCGGGGTGCTTTTCGTGATGCTCACCGTACAGTCTTTCACCGTAGTTGTAGCCCGCCAGCTTAAACAGGTCGGTGCATTTCTGCGCGTTTTCCCACTGCAAATAATTTGAGCCGCTTGTAATATATCCGTTATGACGGGGATCGTGCTTTCTTACGTTGAAGGCGAGCATGGAGTTTATCTCCTGTCCCCTTTCATCGGCGTGAACGTCGTATATCTCGTTGCCTATGCTCCAGCCTATTATTGACGGGTGATTTCGATCGCGCCTTACCCAAGCCGCCACGTCGGTCTCCGCCCAATCCCTGAAAAATCTTGCGTAGTCAAATTCGGTTTTGGAACGCTCCCACATATCAAAGCCCTCGGACAAAATAAGAAATCCCATTTCGTCGGCCGCTTCCATAAGCTCCACAGAGGGCATATTGTGACTGGTTCTTATCGAGTTTATTCCCATTTCCCGAAGCTGAACAAGACGGCGGCGCAAGGCGGTTTTATTTTGAGCCGCACCCAGTGCCCCCAAATCGTGATGCTCGCAGGAGCCGTGAAGCTTAACATGTCTGTCATTCAAGAAAAAGCCCTTGTCGCAGGTAAATTCTATTTTCCTGAAGCCGAATTTGCAGCTTTCGGTTTCCGTTACCTCGCCGTTTTTAATAAGCTCGGTGGTCATTGTGTAAAGATAAGGAGTTTCTATATCCCACCTTTGGGCGTTTTCTACCCTTATTTTCTGCATTGCCAGCACGTAGCGGTACCCTTTTTTTCTTATAACAGAGGGTATGATGCTTATATCCGCCGCTCCCGCCGCCGCGGTATTTGAGGCGACAACGTTCCCGTCCATGTCGGTTACGGTCTGCCTGATCTCAAAGTCGTTTTCTTCACTGTCAGGGCGGCATATCTCTGTGGAAACGGTTATTACATTATCCTCGGTGCTGATGTAAACTCCGTCGGGAACGATATGAGCGGAAGGCATTTCTTTGAGCCACACACTGCGGTAAATTCCCGCTCCCGAATACCAGCGGGAATTGGGGCTTTGATAGTTGACTCTTACCGCGATAAGATTTAATCCTTCCTTAAGCAAATCCGTTATTTCAAACTCAAAGGTAGAATAGCCGTACTTCCACTCGCCCGCTTTTACGCCGTTTACAAATACCGCGCTGTCCATGTAAACGCCCTCAAAGCGCACGGAAGTAACCGTACCGTCTTTTTTATGATAGTCAAAGCTTTTTCTGTACCAGCCCGTGGAGGTCTCATAAAGATTTTTTGTATTTTCAATCAGGTAATCGTGAGGAATGTCAACACTTTCCCATTTTAAACCGTCCGAATACTCGGTGCCGAAGGGCTGTTTTGAAAATTCCCAGTTGTCGCAGAATAAGGTTTTTTGGCTCATGAATAAAAGTCCTTTCGTATTTTTAACAATGCGCTGATTTTTCAATGCAATGGTATTTTTCTCCTTTATATTTTACCTCAAAAAAGCCTTGCAGTCAATGAAATTTGAAAAATAATGAAATTTTTTTGTTAAGCTACAATAATGACAAGCCTTAACTTTTTTGACGTATGTTGTCCGTTTATGTCGTTTTTTTGTTTTTACTTACAAATTGTAAAAAGAAAAATATAATAGCATTAAACAAATAAAATCAATCTACATATCGGTTTTATGTGAGAACACCTTTATTAAAACACGGAAATATGTACGATTTATTCTGAGATTATACTTTGGAGGAACAATGAAAAAATCAATTAAACCGTTAATGACTGTCATCATTTTTATGATCTTGCTCCTGCTGATTACACTTATATGGTATCATATAGAATCGGGTCAATCGTCCGATGAAATACCAATCAACTCATTTGAAGATTTTCTTATTTACTTATTGGGCTACGGAGATATACAACTTCCTAATATATTTTCAAAAACCGTTTTTTCGATAGTAAGCTTACTCGGACTGACTTTATTTTCATCAATTTTTACCGTTAACCTGTTTGAACGATGGGATAAAATAAAAATAGAACCTAAAATATTTATATGGAATAAAAAATCAAAAACAAATGTTGCTTCCGTTATTCTTACTAACGGAAAAAAGGACATGTATAATCTTAACGCGAAACTTATACTAAGCTATCGAAGCCAAGTTCAAACCGAGGAAAAATATATCCCTTTTATATCAAAAAAAGATATAAAAAGTCTTGAGTTTAACATTGCGCCCGGAACGGTTGTATATAACTTTTTGCGTTATAATCTAAAAGGTGATGCCGTTAAACCCGTTTTGGTATTTACAGCGGCCTATACAGATATAAGCAAAGGACATGAATATACCGTTTGCAAAAAATACCAATATTTTGATAAAAACAGAAGCGATATATTTTTTTCTCCTAACTCGGTTTTTAAAGCTCCATACGAACAAATATCTCATCACATCTTAAAGGAAATAGAGAAAAAGGCTGATCCCGGTTTAGAAAAAAAGGTGCAGAATTACATATTAAACAACTCGTTTAATATCGATCTTTCTTCCGCTATCCCTATCAATGCGGAAGATATTGATATTTCCTACGGATACAGTTTAAACAACTTCGACCTTCCGCCAAATAAAGCCTTTGAAGCGAAGGTTCATATGACCGAAAGAGTATCGTACAATCCCAGCGACTTTTGCATAGCCTGTGTTGTCGGACCGTTAGGTTCGGATTGGATCAAATATTATGATTTAGGGTGCAGTTTAAATTTTAATTATTTTATTGATAGCAATATAACCGTGACATTGGAAATAAAGTGCGCGCTGCTTGATTCGGATAAAGAAAACACAATTTTCTTTAATCTCATGCCAAATGACGATTTTGAAAAATTCACGTTAAAACTGAACAAATATGAAAGAGAAATGTTTCGGACCGTATCGGAGCTTTGTTTTACCGTATTTTACAAAAACACAGATGCCGAAAATCACACGGGACATTTTGTAATTTCCAGCTGTGCCTTGGAGATTGAAGAAGAAGTAAAAAGGGTTGATTTTTCACTCAGTGAACAGAGCTGATCAAAGCTTCGCTGCCGCGGCGGTACGTATTTTCCCCGCCAAAGCGCAGATTAGAAAAGCCGCCAGATTGGTGACCACTATACAGGCACCTGTGGGAACGGGCACATAAAATGTAACAAAAAGCCCGATAATAAAGCAGATCACCGATATAAAAACCGAGGTCAATGTAACCCCCCGATAGCTTTTGCAAATACGCATCGCGCTCAAAGAGGGGAAAATCACCAGACCCGAGATCAGCAGCGCACCCATAAGCCGCATGCCCACAACTATCACAATTGCGGTAAGCAGTGCTATAAGCGCGTTGTATATCCCCGTTTTTATTCCCGTTGCCTTAGAAAAGCTTTCGTCAAAGGTAACGGCAAAGATTTTGTTGTAAAAAAGCACATAAAGTATTATTACAAAAAGGGAGGAAACAACGCTTAAAATAAGGTCCTCGGACTGCAAGGCCAATATGCTGCCGAACATATAGCTGTTTACGTCGATGCTTACTTCAAAGACCGATACCACGATCATGCCCACAGACAGCGCGCTGCACGAGATCACCGCTATAAGCGCGTCGCCTTTGAGCTTGCTGTTCTGACTCAATCGCAAAAGAAAAAACGCAGCCGCTACCACAACGGGAATTGCCACCTGAAGCGGCGCAAGATTCAACGCGGCTGCTATCGCCAATGCTCCGTACCCCACATGGCTCAATCCGTCGCCGATCATTGAATACCGCTTAAGCACAAGGCTCGCTCCCAGCAGCGAGGCGCAGAGGGAAACCAATATTCCCACCGTTAAAGCCCTTGCTATAAAACCAAAGGACAGCATTTCAGCAAGAATATCTGTCATGATTTTTACCTCCGCTCATATTTTTATAGAAATCCGTTTTTAAATATTCCTCCACAGTGCCGAAAAAGGAGCTGTCGGAGGAGATATGAAGTACCTTGTTGGCGCACTTTAAGGCATTTGAGATGTCGTGAGAGATCATGACTATCGTAACGTTGTGAACCGTATTCAAGTGATCTATCAAATCGTACATTTCGGCGGTAACGACCGCATCAAGACCCGTTACAGGCTCATCCAGGAGCAGAAGCTTATCCGCCGCGCACAAGGCTCTTGCAATAAGCACCCTCTGCTGCTGTCCGCCCGAAAGATCGCGAAAGCTTTTTTTGCGTATTTCGTAAAGGTGGAGATGCTTCATACATTTTTCGGCATTTTCCTTTTGCGCCTTTGTATAAAAAGGTGAAAATCCACCGGAGCCAAGACAGCCCGATAGGATAACTTCCCTTACCGTTGCGGGAAAATCCTTTTGTATCGCGTTTTGCTGCGGGAGATAGCCTATTTGTCTCGGCGTGATGCCGTTAAAGCTTATTTTCCCCGAGGAGGCGGACTTAAGTCCCAGCATGCCTTTTATGAGCGTGCTTTTTCCCGAGCCGTTTTCGCCCAAAATAAGCATATAGTCGCCGCTTTCAAGGGAAAAGGAAACATTGTTAAGCGCGACTACTCCCTCATACGACATTGTAAGCTTTTCACATTCAATCAGTTTCAACGTTAAGTCCCCTTTTCAGATTTTCAAGATTTTGTTCCATTAAAGACAAGTAAGTAACGCCGTTATTAAAATCCTCTTTGGATACGGTATGGCAGGAATGGAACAGCAGCGGCTCCGCGTTTGTTTCCTCGGCAATGGTGTCCGCTATTTTTTTTGCGCCGAACTCAATATAATATACGGCGGCAAGGTTCTCNTCTCTTACCTTGTCTATTAAAAACAGCATTGTTTTCGCGCTNACGTCGGAATCGGTGCTGCACCCGGGAAAAGCGGCGTAATATTTTAGGCCGTAGTCGTCAAAAAGGTATCTGAAGGGAAAACGGTCTCCGAAAACAAGTGTTTTGTTTTCAGCACTTTCCGCTGCCTGTCGGTATTTTAAATCAAGCTCGGCAAGACGCGCCGTATAATCCTCCGTATTTGTTCTGTAAAAATCCTCGTTTGCTCTATCCGCGGAGATCAGGGCTTCTCCGATCACCTTTGAAATGAGCTGCGCGTTTTTAAGAGAAGTCCAGACGTGTTCGTCATATTCCNGGTCTTCTTCCNCTTCGCCGAAAACGGACAGCTTTTCGCTCATGCCCTCGGTTATTTCTTCCTCAACCGCNTCAACGCAGTCCATAAGGCTTATTACGATCATGCTTTCGNTGTCGATAGATTTTAATACCGTATTGTACCATATATCCGACTCACCGCCCGCGCAGATAAATATATCGCAGCTTGAGACCGCTTTTATATCCTGAGGNGTAGGCTCATAGGAATGGCTTTCTCCGCCGGGCGTGGTAAGCATTTTAAGCNTTATCTTATTGCCGCCTATTTGCCTGGCAAAATCGTATTGGGGAAAAATCGTAGTCACTACGCTTATCCTGCCGTCCGACAATTCATCGGTCGGAGAGGAGCAGGCGGTAAAAAACGTAAAAAGCAAAGCGAACAAAATTATAACCGAAATAAATTTTTTAATCACTGCCGCAATCCTCGCATACTCCGTATAATACGGTTTTTGTATTGTCCACGATAAACTTGTGATGCTCATAAACATGCCGCTCGATCTCGGTAATATAGTCACATTCCAAATGTATAAGCTTTCCGCAGCGGGTGCATTTCAAATGAAAGTGACGAGTACAGTTGCCGTTTTCGTCAATGTACTGATAGCACGCGCTTTGCCCCTCNTCGGAAAGGTATTTGCGAACCTTTTCTTCTTCGATAAGCTTTTCAAGTGTACGGTAAACGGTGGATTTTCCTATCTCTATATTCGATTTCCTGAGCTGCTCAAGTATTTCATCGGCTGTCATATGCTTTTCGCTGTTTTGCATCAGGCATTCCAACACCTGTGAGCGTTGGCGTGTTTTGTATGACCTTGGTTCCTTCATTGTTTCACTCCGTATTTATCAAAATTGAAATTGGGTCTCAATTTCATATTATATATGATAAAATGGATTTTGTCAAGAAGAAGGTGGTTTGATTTTTTCTCAGGCGGCGAAATGCCTTTTTAAAACTGCGTTTTATATAGTTTCTTTTTTTCTCGGAAGCGAGTGCAGTTTGCGCTCCCGCGCGGGGCTTAAGGTGACACCAAAGGGGGGAGAAGGTGCAATAAGTTTCACCTTATGTTATCANTTTAAGAAAAAAGGCACAATTGTAAAACAAACTTGTTTATATGCACAATCACAAAAAACGGTGAAACTCATTGCCCCACTCTCCCCCCTTAGGTTTCACCTTAAGAATCCTTTCCTTACCCCCCTCTATGTGTAGTGCTTGATTTTTTGCTGTTAGCTTCAAAAAATTACTACGTGAANTGTCACTTAGATAGGTTGTTAATTGGTAAATGTCGGCGATTTGCAGTAATCTTTATTCACGTTCGGGTCGCAGGCGTNCCGTTGCCACTGTCTGTTTTCATTGGTGACNTTNGCTGCTCCCATTAGTTTGTGCAATGTATGATTTTGCNTATTCTCCCAATTGACTTGTGCCGCCCTATNCTNTAAAANTGCTCCTTTTTCCATAACTGCCCCACCGCAGGGGGCGAAGCCAAATTTTCGCTTCGCGAAAATTTNGAAACGCTNCGCGTTTCAGCTTGCTTCGCAAGCGGCTTCGCCGCGCCTTTACCGTCGCCCGTAAGNCTNTGNAATTCAATTCCTTTTTCACGAAATATTTTGCGTTTGCCAAAAAATCAAATTTTTCATTGAATTTTNGGGAAACTTAAAANAGCCGTAAAAANCANAACCCGTCAAAACCGTNATAAATNCNGTCTTGACGGGTTTNTNTATTNNTATNNGGNAAATTGTTTTNCTNNCACCAGAAGCNGCNGNTTCGCCGNTTCTTTTCTATTTTTTCGATCTTTTTATTATTCCGCTGCCGTTTCGGATTCCTCTCCGCTTGACGTTACCTCCAAGCTTCCTTCCTCTAAATCAAGCAGCTCATAATCATAAATATAGGGATATTCCGCCATAAAATCGCTTATGCGTTTATACGCTTCCTCGCTTGCGAGAAACTCTCTGCCCTGTCTGTTCAGATCTTCCAGCCGTTCTTCCGACAGCTCCGCCTTACCTGTATAGTAGATAATAAAGTAGCCCGAATCGCTTGTACAAACAGGTGAAAACTGACCCGGCTCGGGAATTGCCATTGCCGCGTTTATAACCTCGGATTTAACGGTAGTGCTCTTGGGGTACAGCATATAATCAACGCCGTTTGTATCGGTTTCNTCGTTATATTCCGCCTGCACGGTTTCCCAGCTCTCACCGTTTTGCAGCTTGGAATAAGCTTCNTCGATCCTGAACTTTACCTTTTGAAGTGCCGCGTTCAATATCTCGTCCGCTTTTTGATCGTCGCCGTCCTTGCGGTAAGCGGCTACCTCGCTGATAGTTGTGTCGTCAAGCTTTACTAATATCTGCTGCACTCTGCGTGAGCCGTCGGGAACGTAAAAAGCGGTATAGGACTGCTCAAATGCGGCAAGATCGTTTTCGTACTTATCCTTTGCCTGATTTACGGTATCCTGCACAAAGCTGAGTACCGTTTCATCGCTGATGCTGTCGGAAACGCCCTCAACAAATTTATCTCTGATTGCCCCGTTTACTTCCCATGTGTAAAAGCTGTCTGTGGTAAGTCCCGATTTCGCCAAAAACGCGGAAAACAGTTCCATTTCTTTTTTGTACAGCTCTTCCTCGGTATAGGTCTCCCCCAACTCTGAAACAGCGTCGGAACGGTAGCTGTCGCACCAGCTGTCTATATTCTCCTGCACGATCTTGTCAATGCTCTGTTTCTCCTGCTCGGAAAGAGTATCGGCGGTTATACCCATTTGCTCCGCAAGATAAAGGATGATTCTTTCCTGAGCCAAGTATCTTATAGTGTTATCGCGCTGAGCAAGGGCAAGCTCGGCGTCTTTTTCCTCGCTATATCCTCCTCTTGCCATATAAAAATCGTATTCGCTGAAAAAGTCCTTATACGTTATTGTAAACAGGTCTTTTTTGCTCTCGGGAGGGTTTTCTATGCGCGCTACGGGAGCGGAGGGGTCTATTCCGTTTATTTCATTTTTTGAACATGCGGTCAGAGATGTAAGTATAATTGCGGAAGCGGTCAATAATGATAAAATTGTTTTTTTGTTCATTTCTTTATAGCGATAAAGCTGTCCTTTCTTTTATGTTCTTTTTTATTATAACATATTATTCTTTGAATGTAAAAGAAAAATTAAAAAAATTTATGACTTTTAGGTGAAAATTTTTCTATGAGTGTGGTTTGATTAGCATAAACATAAAAACATCATCTTTTATACAAAAATTAAAACTCCCGCATAAAGCGGGAGCTTTAATATTGAACCTAAACTATCACTATATCAATAAACACTTTATCAGTTGAATTACACCTATTGTAGGGGTAAGCACCTGTCAGTATATTATCGGAACCTACACGGCAGTCGGATGTAAAAGTCTCCCCTGCTATGTCTTCATACTTGCCTTGAGAATAGTAAGACACCACCACACGGTACTTATCGTCTATAACAGCATAATAATAAACATCTATCCCCTGATCATTGGCGGACAAAAGCTTTTTCAAGGAATTGGAAAACTCCTCCCAATCGTCCCCCGCAGCAATTTCATCAGGCGTTAAGGCAGGCCTGAAAGAGCTGACGAACATACCGTTCGCCTTGCTTACCGTTATCTTGGGAACCGTGCTTACGCCGGGCTGTGGTTCTACATGCGCATAAATCAAGGTATAGTCCCCGCCCAATGCGGTTCCGTTAAGCTTCTCCTCTACAATCAATTCCTGCACGTTGGAATAAAAGGCTCTCGCGTTTTCCTTCGCCTCCCTTTCTCTTGCGGAGCTTGTGGTAAGCAAAGGGACAACAATACCAAGCATGATGCCGATAATTGCAACTACAACTATTAACTCGACCATAGTGAAGCCTTGTTTTTTTAAGAGCCTTTTCATGGGGAATACCTCCTACAAATTCACCCCGCCTTTTGGAGCGGGGTAAATTATTAGTTTAATGTGGTTTGGATTTCTTAAGTGTTATTAGGTAACTATCTTATTACCTGCAACGCCTACGGGAGTAGAGTTGATCTCAAAAGCATCGGTAAATCCGCTAACTCTTGAAACTGTACCGCTTAAATCGGACAAAGAAAGGTTGCTGGATGTTGCGTATACAACACCGGATACAGTGTTAGTGCTTACGGTAACGATAAACTTTGCTCCATCGGGTACAGCGTCCTGCAAAGAGGATTCAAGCTTATTCTCAAGGTCAGTGGGTATAGTTCCCGTTGCATAAGAACAAGTAAGTGTACCGGCGGTCTTTGTTCCGTTAATAGTTACATTGCTGATAACAGTACCCATCATTGTAACATCGGAAATAACGGTGTTGGTGTTGTTGGAAATGGTCTTAGCCGCATCCTGAAGGGTAGTATATGTAGCCTGAGCCGAATATCTACCAACCAAAGGAACGATAACTGCGGTCAAGATTGCGATGATTGCGATAACTACAATCAACTCAACGAGGGTGAAGCCTTTCTTCTCCCTCAGCTTGCGTATTTTGTTTAACATAGCTTTAAAGCCCTCCTAAATAATTTTATGCTCTCCTACAAGCATTTTTATTTTGTGACTTTATTATAGCACATGTTGATATAAAAATCAACTGTTTTCTTAAAGTTTTTAGCCATTTTACCAAATTTGTATAAAACTAACTAAATAAAAGTTTCACTTTAATAAAATATTAAGAATTTGTTGGTACACCGAAATAAAAAGTGTAACTGTTTTCAATCCGCAGCTTATTTCATTCCAAGATACTGATCTAACTCCTTGCGGTCGTGGCAGCGTGATTTAGCCGTATCCTCCGTGATCCTGCCGCTTCTTACCAGCGACGCCAGATGCTGATCCAGCGAGAACATACCGTCGGCCTTGCCGGTTGCAATGGTATTGGGTATCTGGAATATCTTGCCCTCACGGATAAGCGCGGCTACCGCGTCGGTACCCTTAAGCAGCTCCAACGCCGCAACACGTCCCTTTTTGTCGGCGGTGGGAACAAGAGTCTGTGAAACTATGCCTACAAGCACGTTACTGAGCTGCGAGCGGATCTGTCCCTGAGAGTGAGCGGGATAAACGTCAACGATACGGTCAAGCGTTTCCGCCGCACCCGTTGTATGCAAAGTCGAAAGAACCAAGTGTCCCGTTTCGGCGGCGGTTACCGCGGCGTTGATAGTCTCAAAGTCGCGCATTTCTCCTACCAGTATAACGTCGGGGTCCTCACGGAGAGAGGAGCGCAGTGCTTTTGAGAAGCTTTCAACGTCTACGTTTACCTCGCGCTGTGTGATCATTGACTGCTTGTGATTGTGCACGTATTCGATAGGGTCTTCTATTGTTATAATGTGGCAGTTTCTTTGACGATTGATATAATCGATCATCGCCGCAAGAGTGGTTGACTTACCCGAACCGGTAGGACCTGTTACAAGCACCATTCCTCTGGGTCTTAAAGCAAATTCACCCAACAGCGCGGGCAGGCCCAAGTCCTTTAAGGTCGGTATCTCGTTCAGCAAAAGACGAAGTGCTACCGCGTGATAACCGCGCTGACGGTAAACATTTACTCTGTGTCTTTGTCCCGCCGTGGAAACATAGGAAAAGTCGGCGTCCAAGCCCTGCTGAATTATCTGCTTGTGCTTAACGGTGGTTATCTGGTTGATTATGCTGACGATAAGAGGCTCCGTCATATCGGGGTACTTTGCGAATTTCTTTATATCGCCGTTTATACGTACTATCGGAGGCAGTCCTACGGTGAAATGTACGTCCGATGCCTTTATTGCTCTTGCTTCGTCGAGGATTTCATTGATATCGAGTGCCATAGTAATGTTTCCTTTCCATAATTATACCGAGTATGTTGCCTTAACAAGTTCGTCCAGCGAGGTCTCACCCGCCAATACCATTTCCGTAACGTTCTCGCGCAGCAGCTTTGTGCCGTGCTTTCTTGCGAGGTTCGCTATTTCCTCCTGACTCGCGTTTTTGGAAATAAGCTCTTTTATATCATTTCCCGTAACGATTATTTCATGTATAGCGGTACGTCCGTGATAGCCCGTTCCTCCGCACTCGCGGCAGCCGCCCAAACGTGGTGTGAAAATGGCTGTCCTTTCGGTCTTGCCTACCAGTCTCAGATCGGCGGGATCGTTTAAGATAAGCTTTTCTTTACAATGAGGGCAAAGCAGCTTAACAAGTCGCTGTGCTATAACTCCGATAAGCGAGGAAGCAACCATGTAAGGCGCGACGCCCATATCTACCAGACGCATTATGGTACCTGCCGCGTCGTTGGTATGGAGTGTGGAAAGCACAAGGTGTCCCGTAATGGCGGCTCTTATGGCAATATCCGCCGTTTCGCCGTCACGTATCTCACCGAGCATTATAACGTCGGGGTCCTGACGCAGAATTGAACGAAGCGCGGCGGCAAAGGTCATGCCCGCCTTGTCGTTTATCTGTACCTGGTTTATGCCGTCCATTTTCTTTTCCACAGGGTCTTCTACCGTTACTATATTTACAGTGGGCTTTGACAGCTCGCCCAGTGCGGCGTACAAGGTCGTTGATTTACCCGAGCCGGTAGGTCCCGTAACCAGCATAACGCCGTGAGGGCAGCGGATTATGTTTTTAAACATTTCGTAGTTGTAGTCCGTCATACCCAAGTCTGTGATCTTTCTCGCCTTTTCATCGGCGGTGGAAAGCAGACGGATAACCACCTTTTCGCCGTAAACGGTAGGGATCGAGCTGACACGAAGGTCAAGGTTAACGCCGCTGATATTTACGCCGTAACGTCCGTCAAGAGGGATTCTCTTTTCGGCGATATTCATACCCGCAAGTATCTTGATACGGGTTACAAGGGCGTTATGTACGTTGGGCTTGACCGACATCTGCTCCACAAGGTCGCCGTCCAGACGGAAGCGTATTCTTGTTTTGGTTTTGAAGGGCTCGATATGAATATCCGAAGCGTTTTTGTGAAACGCGTTTTCAACAAGTGTATTTACCAGCTTTACAACAGGGGCGTTGTCGATACGCTCGTCCGAATTGTCCAGCTCCGCCTGCATTAAAGCCTCGTTTGCGTCATACTCCTTATTGATGTCGTTCATCATGTCGCTTACCGTGTTTTGTGAGTAAGCGCGGTCAATAGCGTCAACGATAGCGGATTTTGTGGCGAGCATGGGGTAAATTTCCATACCCGAGGTTATCTTCAATTCCTCAAAAATGTAAAAGTTAACGGGGTCGTTGGTTGCCACATACAGTCTTCCGCCTTGAGTCTTATAGCCTATTACCGTATTTTTTCTCGCAACGTCCTCGGGAATTTTCTTTACCGCGTCAATATCGATCTTTGAGGTAACAAGATCGATATAAGGCACCTTAAGTCTTGCGGAAAGGGCGTGAACCACCTGCGTTTCGCTGACGTAGCCCAACTTCAGCAAAATTTCGCCTATCTTTTCTCCGGCAAAATCGGTTTTTTGCTTAACTAAGGCGTCGTTAAGCTGTACATCGGTAATATAGCCCGATTCAACAAGCAATTGTCCTATGGGTACACTTTTCATAGTATTGGATTTCCTTTCTCTACATGAAATTGCGATATTACATAAAATAAGCCTTGCTATTTAAGAATAAAAATGGTAAAATAGTATAAGTGAACCGCCAAGGTGATAATTCGCCTAAAACATTGTCGGTATTTACCTGAGGCAGTAACAAAAAAGAAATACATATCCCAAGGAGGGTTTGTCTATGGAAAACGTTTTAAACGTTATTTCTGCAATTTTATTTTTTATTTTGGGAAGCGTGATAGGCAGCTTTTTAAATGTTCTCGCCTACCGTATCCCGAAAAAGGAGTCAATAGTAAAGGGTCGTTCTCACTGCACCTCTTGCGGAAAAAAGATCAAAAATTCCGATCTTATTCCGATATTAAGCTGGTTTTTGCTGGGCGGACGATGCCGATACTGTAAAAAGCGCATTTCATCAAGGTATATGATAGTTGAGCTTCTTACCGCTCTTTCCTATCTGACCGCTTATCTTGTGCTTGGCCCTACCGTGGAGCTGATCTACGCCATTTTGCTTTTCCCTGTGCTTATCATCTTGAGCCTTTGGGATATTGACCGAAAGGAAATTCCCTATACATGCAGCATCCTTATCGCGCTGATGGGGATCGTTTCGATCTTTACCTCGCAGATTCCGTGGTATGAACACCTTATCGGAGCGGTTATCATTGCCGTACCCTTCGGTATACTTTGCTTTCTGGGCGCAATGGGCGGCGGCGACGTTCAGTTAATGGCGGCGGCGGGCCTGCTGCTGGGTTGGAGCATTGTGCCGTCGGCTTTGATAGGTATCGTTATAGGTGCCGCGTTCGGCGTGTTTGTTAAAATCGTAACAAAAAGCAGCCTGATCGTGTTCGGTCCCTTTCTTTCAATGGGGATATTTGCGGGGTATCTTTGGGGTGAGGAGATTATAAACGCTTACTTGGGGCTGATACGTTAGTTATGATAAATTAAACAGCTTAAACGGAGGAGAAATCCTCCGTTTTTGCTGTTTATAAATTAGATCAACTATTTGAGCTTATCATAACACAAATATCTCTACAATATCATTACGGATAATTTATTTCATTATTATGAAAAATTAAGGAGCATATTTCACATCAAAATCTGTCACAACATACAGCATTATAACACCGTTCAACCCCGATGATGTATCAATCGAATATGTGCCATCTCCGTTATCTACCAAAGAATTCACCGAGGTGTTTCTGTTCAGTCGCGCATTTCCGTTGAGAAGTTTGAATGACATTTTTTTCAATTGATTGTTCGGAGTATATGACGTTCCGTCTCTTTTAAAAATCTGACTGCTTAATGTAATATAATTTACTCCCGCAATTCCAGTGTCAGGATCAGAAGTTCCTCCTGATAAGGTAAAAGCCAACTGATAGCTGTAACCTAAGTCTCCCGATAATCCGCTATTGTAGAAGTCCTCATTGAAAACCAGAAAATTACGAAAGTTACTCCAATTCTTACCATTTATATTTCCGCCGTCCCGATTCTGAATAAGCGTCACTATATTGTTGTTGGCACTCGGAATACCCCAATTATTATTAACCGTTTCTATGTTTGAAACATCGCCGAAATCATAAACCCGATATTCACCAGGGTAATTTTTTAAAACCCCAATCGCCCTTATCTGGTCACCTTTTTTTAAATTGTCTTTGTAAGTCTGCCACTGACTTCCAAGATCAGTAAATTCTGTATTGGTTCCGGCGGTGTCACCGTCATCATGATATACAAAAATGCTTATATCATTTGCATTCTGTAATGAACCTCTTATATACTCATTGGCCGTATCACACATAACATCCATAAAAGCATTGCCTTTTGTGGATTTAAGCAGATTGTTTACAGGTGTTAACATTCCCATGGCACAACTAAGCAGTATAGATGACACAACAAGCACCACCAAAATCTCAACTAATGTTATGCCTTTTTTATTCAATATACGTTTTAGTCTTTTTTTCATATCACTATTCCTCCAATGAGCGATGGAATAATCGGAAAACCGCATTCTCAATTATTTATAGCCACAATATGTGTCTGACTCAGGGTTTGTGTCTTTGTTAAGTGTAACTGAACTACCGTTGCCCAAACCTGTATAAAAATTGGAAACGGATTTGAAGTCATTGTCAAAACTATCAGCAGATATTTCAAATGTAATGCTCGCTTCTACAAATCCTGCAGCCGTTGGTTCGATTCTTGCAAGGTTGGTTGCTATCGGAATAGATGAACAGTTGGTTAAATCATTACACGATATAGAAATAGCAGTCGCCGGTATTTCTACCTTGAGAGCCTTTTCATTGGGAGCAATAGCACCTGCAGAAGCCGCATTAAATTCTACTGTTAAAACTACCTTTTTTATTCCATTACTTTCTGTGCATGAAGTCTGTGAAATAGTAATTTGGCTGCTGTCAACGGCACCGTAAGCCTTCGTATCACCGCCGATGGTATTATTGGAACCATCTCCACCGCCTTTTTTCCATGTAACAGTTCCGTTTATATCCCCGTCGGGAGTATATTTTTTAACCAAACCCTTGGATATTTGCTCAAAATCATTGAAGGAACTGAAATTGTAATCCAATGCGCCTATCTCAACATCATCGTTATCATAATAAACTTTATCTGCGCTCATTCCGTCAACGCCGTTCTGGGGTATTTTATCAATGGCATCTGCGCCTTGCTTGAATACTATAGAATCAGTTTGTGCATCGCTATCAAGTCCCACCTTTTGAACCAGATTTACAATTTGTTCGTCTATTTCTCTTTCAATATTCATATTACGATTACGTGTATTTATCGATGCAGTAAGTATCATGCTGAGCAGAAGTGTCATTATAACCAAAACAGCCATAGCAACTATACACTCTACCAGTGTAAATCCGCTTTTTCTTTTCAATTTTTTCATTTTGGCGGCTCCTTTCATTATTTATAACCTAACGTACGCCAATCCTGTAACGATGAGGCCGAACCGCTGTCCGCTCCTGCATCGTTCATCAGTTTTTCCACTATGCTTGTGGGCTTTTTACCACTGCTTTTTAAACCGTATATGTCAGTGTCATTATAAGTATAGTCATAGGGAGTTGTGAAAGCCAAGGCACCGCTGGTGTTCCTGTATGAGTAAGAGCCTACTATCAGTCCTCCAAGGAACGACAGACCGTCATATGCACCGCTGGCTGACAAAATGGCATTTGGCGCATAAATATAACCGCAGAAGGTGCTTTGATTATTGAAATCCAATTTGTTTTCCGTTCCTCTTGTAACCAAGAAAATATTATTATGAACATTCTGTGACGATGCGCCGAATTGTGACTTATCCAATATAACGGCACCGTCCTCCGTTGTCAGAAGGTCATCTATTATCGACGTGTAAGACGCGTTGTTAAAATAAGTACCCATTACATTTGCGCAGCCGCCGGAGTCGGCGATCAAATCTGCAAGAGTGGTGTAAGTAGGCTGACCAGTAATTCGCGCGGACATTTCCAAAACCAAATCAAGACTGCCGATAAAGCACTGAGAACCCATTATAAAGTTTGTATCACTCGGTAAGATAAATATAACCGAATGTTTGCCTTCAATAATAATATTTACATGATGCGACATATTGTCACCATATGTATCTCCGAATGTGAAATCATACATACCGTCACTATCTAAATCTGCTCCGTCGGCGTCTAGATAAATGTACAAATCCTCATCTGTCGCGTCAAACACAAGATAATTCTGGCCGCTTCCCCATGACGCAATCTCATTTCCCCATTCATCATGACCAAGTACTCCGTAAAACCACGGATTCAATCTTGCACTTTTATTAATCGTACAAGTTTTCCTACCATACTGGGTGCCTGTCGTACAATCCTTGCCCGGCACAATCGCACCATGATTTCCCGAACCAGTTAAGGTATGACCCGGAGCTTCAAGGTCATTCAGAAAATATTCGTCCGCCTTCCACTCCTGATACTGGTTTTTAGATGTACCTTTTGCGATATATTGAGAAACATCGTTCCAGTTGCTCATTCCCTTGGAGGAAAGATTTGCGCTTAAGGCACCATTAATTTCTATTTCAATATTATCGGCATCAACCGAAGTTGTATTGGGGGTGTTTTTCCCGCTCGGGTTGTCAAGAATGCCGCCGTATCTAATGGATTTAGCATTATAGTCCCCTAATATATGTACATCGCCTTTTACAATAAATGTTCCCATATTATACTGAGGATATACGTACAAATCACCGTTAACATAAATGGTCGCGTCCTTTGTCATTCCTTTGGAATAACAATCTCCCTTGACAAAGTATTTGGAGGTGCTACTACCCTGATCCATTATCATGTCAACATCGCCCAAAACATATACGTTAGTTGCCGTTACCATTTTGCCTATGCTCATATTATTTCCGACATAGATATTCGGAACTGCGACAACCTGACCTGTGGCATCTTTGATAATGAAATTTTCACCTACAATGATCTCATCATCTGGAGAACTTGCTCCATACTGCGCGCCCATATCGTGATATGTTCCGGTGCAGTAAACCGATGAATTCAGCCAACCCGTCAATGCGGTATAGTCGTTTTCAAAATAAGTTTCCGTCAATATCTTAAAAGCATTTACAACAACATCCTCGGGTCTGCTTCCCGTACTGGTCAAAAATCTTGTAAAATATGTAGTAGGACCGGAAACAAGCTCCTTGACCTGTGTTACCTTAGATGTTTCACCGTTAACGGTAGCTTCAGTAGATATATAATAGACAAGTACTTTGTTTTCACCCTCGCTTCGGCTTCCCTGATAGGTAATGTTGACTTTTACGTCGCCCATTCCGCGATCCTCTAAATCAATCGCAGAGGTAATATCGGTAGATGTACCATTCTGCATATTGAACATTTTACCTATAATTGTATCCTTATAATCGTCTATCCCGTTTTTACTGTTCTTTATGGCTTGAAGGTATCCGTCAATATAATTTGATACCGTGTTGCTTACGGAAACCGCAGTCTGATACGACTGCTCACTGCTGTACCTTACATTAACCGAGCTATGCTGATTATTAACGATATAGAAAGTAGCCGAAGCCGCAATAATCAGTATAGACATTACAACCACAACAAGGAAAAGCACACTTCCCTTTTTATTAAGCAGTCTTCTCATTATTATGCCGTCCTTTCACCGCCGACCGTAAGCGGATTTTGCCAAAATAAAGCTGTTTTTTTACTTTAAATAAAATTCTCTTTGAAGTACGCCCGCGCTTCGCGTTAAGCCGCGGGAGCATCGGTTTGAACCTCTGTCTGCAACGCCTTAGCGCAGTACAAGGTCATGTTGATATCGTAAATAAACTCATCGGTGTCCTTTACTCTCGTATCCTCGGGAGTAGTCTGCTGCTGTTGCTGCTGCGGCCTCTGCTGTGGGATCTCATTTCCCTCTTCGTCATACACCGGCTGATTATTGTTGGTGTTTTCTTCGATATTCACTGCGCCCACATTGGTAAAGTTAACGCTCGCTCCGCTTATGTAAGTAGCATGCTCCAGTCCGTGAACATAATCAAGGAAATCGAGATACTGCTGTCTTGTGCAGGTTATTTTGAAGCTTGCGGAAATAGAACCCAATGTCTGACTTGTAAGAGAAAGCATTGTATTGATATACTCCTTAAGCGCGTCCTGAACCTCGCCCAAGGCCGCTTTAAGCTCTTCTGTCTCGATCACGTTTCCGTCCTCGTCAAACTGAAGAGGAAGTCCGCCGAAATCGACCGCAGAAAGTCCCGCGTCGTCCTTATAACCCGAATATTCCTTTAAAGGATATGTAACAAAGGTCTCCACATACTCGCTTACCGTCAGCGTAGAAGTGGTAAACTGTCCGAGATTCAAGGTATCGGTTTTTACTCCGCCGTTTTCGATTATTTCTCTGAACAAAGCGTCCGCTTCATAGGTAGTCATATCGTCATAGAAATAATTCGCAAAGGTTTCCGCGTTTGCCGCCGCGGTTTTCATTTCCTCGTCAATGGTGGCTTCTCTGGTCAAAGTCTGGTAAAGCTGATCTCTTTGGCTTTTTGCGGCCTCCAGACTGCTGCGGTTTCCGTCTATTTTTTGGTATTCGGGAACCACTATCAAAAACGCTCCCGCCGCCATAATAACTATGGCAAGAAATATCGCCAAAATTACCTTTTCTTTATTGCTCAATTTCATATGCGTTGCCTCCCTTCAAAAGCATGCTCAAGCTGAACTTGTACGTTATGTCGTCCTCGTCCTCTATATCGGGGGTGCCGACATAACCGCTGTAAGTGATATTCTCGAAATATCCTTGTTCCACAAGTGCCTGAACGTATTCGGAAGGCTTATTGTCGGCGTCCGCAATGAAGGTAGCCGAAACATTGTAGCCGCTGATCGAAACCGTTTCAACAATTTCCATACCCTCAAGAAGAGGCTCCTGCAGCTTGTCAATAACGTCGCTGACTGCGGTAGGCTGGAAGTCAAAGAGATATTTTGCCATCATAACGTTGCTGCTGTACAGGGTGATACCCGACAGTCTGTCGATCTTTGCGTTCAGAACCGACAAACGGTTTTGTATATCGGGAGAATTTATCTCGGCCTCAACAACGTTTCTCTGCGAAATAAGATCATTGTTCATTGTGTTAAAAAGGAAATACGCACCCGCAACCAATGCCGCGGAAAGAGCGATACTTCCGACCAGCACCATTCCGTAAAAGCTGGTGGGCTTCTTTTCCTTTGCCGCGCTTGCCTTTAACAGGTCGATTCGGTCATAGTCGCGCTTAGGCTTAAAGAACGCGGAAATAGCGTTGGCATACTCCGCAAATTCGTATTCGCAGAACGCAACGATATTGCCGGGCGCATTCAGAACATGGCTCTTCGTATTAAACGAAGACATGGCGTTGGTAAGCAAAATAAGATCGGGTATCTGTCCGTAGAAATTGATCTCGTTTAACGGCTTTGCGTTGGGTCTGCTGTTCAAGAACTGAATCATGTGGAATACGTTGTCATAAACAGCCTGTACCAATGCGTCGGGGTCGCCGTTGATCTCGTCGGCGTCAATACTCGTACGTCTGGAGAACACAAGTCTGCCGTCGTCGTACAGATTGATACTGATAAAGTCGTATTCTATCTGAACCATCATCAAAGGCATCTGGCTGATAAGCTTCTGGCTGTTTTCAACCATACGGGTAATACAGCTCGTGCTGACATAAAGTGCCTTAAGAGATAAGCCCAACTGTGAGAAAAGCCTTGTGTAGCCGTCTACGAGACGCTGAGGAACGGCGGTGGCAAGTACTCTTATCATAGGGTTCTTGTTTTCGTCCTCAAGCTCCTCCGCTATATTAAAGGAGATATTGTAATCGGTGTTTAAATTCATGTTGCTTTGAATCATTGTCTCGATTACAAAGGAGTTTTTAAGATTTTTCGGTCTGGGCAGGATCAATTCTTTGTTAAGAATGAGACCCGAACCGATCTCGGCGATGATGTCCTTTTCCTTAATATCGTTAGTACCGAGAAAGTCAAGAAGCTCGCTGGCAAGCATGGGAACATCGGCAATAAATCCGTTTTCGATAAGTCCCGAGGGAAGAGTGAGAGTCTCTACCTGAATGACCCTTATTTTACTTCCCATAAGCGAACCGCGTACGATCTTTATCTGACGGTCGGTAAAGTCAAGTGAAAGCATAATTTATTTATTCCTTTCGGTTTATTTTTAAAATATATTCCCGGCGTGAATCCACGGAATGAATTAGCTGATGTTGCCCATTGCCTCGTACATCGCGGGATATACGGCAAGAAGTATCATACATACCAAAACGCCCATGATAAGGATCATCGCAGGCTGAAGCATAGCGGTAAGACGGTCAATCGCGGTATCGGATTCGTCGTCGTAATAATCCGCCGTCTTTTCGAGAATTTCGTCAAGCGTACCCGATTCTTCACCGACAAGTATTACCGATACGAAAATCGGGTCGAATATTCCCGTGCGTCCGAGAGCGGTGGAAAAGCTTTCGCCTTGCTTTACGTTTTCTATAACCGTTACAAATTCGTTGCTTATGTAGCTGTTGCCGAGAACCTGCTCGGATTTTTGTATACACTCAACCATAGGCATACCCGATGAGAACAGGTTGCTCATGGTGTGAGCGAAACGGGAGGTGTAAATGGTACAGATAAGCTTTCCGGCCTTGGGAATCCTTACCTTTGTTCTGTCCCACCAAAGCTTTACGGCGGGTACCTTCTTCGCATATTTTATCAAAATGACAAGACCCACTATAACACCCACATAAATATACGGATAATGAACCATGCTGTCGCTTACGGAAAGCAAAAACGCGGTAAATGCGGGAATATCATCGGGATTGGAGAACATATCCGCAAAGCTGGGCATTACGAACGCGAAAAGCGCGACAACGATAACGACCATGATGATACCCAAAATAATAGGGTAGCTCATTGCCGATTTTATTTTGTTGTTGGTTTTGTTTTCTTTATCGTAATGGGCGGAAAGTCGCTGCATTATATGATCCAGGTTACCGCTGCTCTCGCCTGCGGCGACCATGCTGACAAAAAGGTTGGGAAAGGCGTTGCCCTGTGCCATAAGAGCCTCGGAGAATGACTTGCCTCGCTGTACGTCGTCATACATTTCCATAAGGAGAGCCTTCTGCTTCTTATCCTCCTGCTGATTGATAAGAATAGACAAAGCCTTTACAAGGCTGATGCCCGAAGTAAGCATTGTGCTTATCTGACGCGAAAAAAAGGCGAGATCCTTTGTTTTGAACTTGACCTTTGCGTCCTGCACCTTTTCCGCTTCCTCGGTAAAGGACGTACAGAACAGACCCTTATCCTTCAGCTTCTGGACCAGCGCGGTCTTATCCTCGGCACTTTCCTTGCCCCGAACGGTTTTACCGCTGATGTCGGTGGCGGTATACCTGAAAATAGCCACTTTAATTACCTCCGCATATGTTTTTGTGGAACCGTTAAGCGTTTACAGCCAAGTATAATTATCAATTATCCGTGATTCATAAAAACAAAAGAATAATCATACCGAAAGAATAAAAATAAACGCTCATAAAGCTGATAACAAGCGGATTTTCATAAATTTGCCCCCAAAAAACAGGTCAAATTTACAACAACCCCCGTTACAGCTTATCACCATTATAACACAAATTCTGAAAATGTACAATAAAAAACCGAAATTTTTTTCACTTTGGGAATGCTTTTTGTTAAAAATCACAAAAAAATGGTATCAGAAATTACACTTAACACAAAGTGCATAACGGACATATAAGTAACCAAATAATATCAAATTTCGGATCAGCCCGTAATCAATTCTTTTGCGTAAGGCAGTTTTTCTATTTCGCCGCAAAACTCTCTCCACTCCGGCAAGCGGTGATTTTTACGCTGACTGTATATAGTTTTAAGGCAGCGATAGTTGGTGGTGAGCCTTGCGGTAAGCTCAAAGCCGCAGGGATTGGAATACAGAAGCCTTAAGTAATCCTCGGGGTCGTTTGTTTCGTTGTACCTTTCCTTAAGCTCCTCCATTATTTCTATCATTCGGGGGTCAACATACTTATTATACTGCTTGGAAAGATCAAATTTCGCTATGCGGTGCATGGTGGACTGGCTGGACACAAACTCTAAAAAACGGTATCTTTCCGCCTCAGTCCATGCCTTAACGGTAAAGGTAAGGTCAAAGGCCACCCTGATTCCCGTAAGAAACTGATCGTGACCCTCACCCTTGGGGCTTTGGGCAAGGCTTTTTATTCTGTCCGTAATGTCGCCGCTTACCGCTTCCGTGTCCACAGCATAAGGGTACTTGCTGGCTCTGAAGCACTCCTCCATATCATAAACTCTTATATTTTCAAGCTTCATGATCTTATCCTTTCTTTTACTCGGACAGCATAAACATATCGTAAATAACCTTGATCGCCTTTTCAAAGTCCTTTTCACCAATGCCCACTATTATATTAAGCTCGCTTGAGCCCTGGTCTATCATCTTTATATTTATGTTGGCGTGGGAAAGAGCGGCGAAAATACGTGTTGCGGTACCCTTTTTCTCTCTCATGTTCCTGCCCACTATCGCAACCAGTGCCAAGTTGTTGATAACCTCAATGTGGTTGGCGTGGGTGATCTGAGAAATATATTTTACGGTATCGGGGTGCTTTTCAAGCTCCTCGGTGCTTACCACAAGGCTCATGGTGTCAATACCCGTGGGTATATGCTCAAAGCCGAAGCCCTCATTGTCAAGTACCGTCAAAATTCTTCTTAAAAAGCCTACCTCGGAGTTCATCTCGTCCTTTTCAATGGAAATAACGCTGAAATGCTTCTTGCCCGCGATGCCGGTGATTATCTTATGCTCGGTGCCTTCGGGTGCTTCGGGTACTATCATTGTTCCGGGAGCGTCGGGAAGATTGGTATTTCTGATATTTATCGGTATTCCCGCGGCGCGCACGGGGAATATGGCGTCCTGGTGCATNACCGCCGCGCCCATGTAGGACAGCTCGCGAAGCTCCTTATAGGTAATAAAGTCTATTATCTCGGGATTGTCCACAATGCGGGGATCGGCGGCCAAAAATCCGCTTACGTCCGTCCAGTTTTCATATATTTTCGCATTTATTGCCTTGGCTACAACGGAACCCGTAAAATCGCTTCCGCCTCTGGAAAACGTCTGTATCGTGCCGTCGGGCTTCGCTCCGTAGAATCCCGGAATAACCGCCTCGGAATATCCNCCGAGCACGGAAGCAAGACAGGCGTCGGTCAAATCGGGATCAAACTCNCCCTTGGCGGTAAAGAACACGCACTTGGCCGCGTCCACAAACTCAAAGCCCAAGTAGTTGGCAAGGATAATTCCGTTTAAATACTCTCCTCTGCTGGCGGCGTAATCTCTTCCAACTCTCTTTTTAAAATTNTCGGTAATTTTTTCGTACTCNTCGTCAAGNCTGATAGCCAAACCAAGATCGCTTATGATTCCGTTGAATCTTTCGGCAATGGGGAGAAACTCCGCCGTGGCGTTTCTGCCCAAGCCTACCGCGTCATAGCAGGAGTAGAGCATATCCGTTACCTTTATATCATCTGAGTAACGCTTTCCCGGNGCGGAGGGAACAACATAGCGTCTATGCTTGTCGCTGCGGATTATCTGAGCGACCTTTCTGAACTGGTTAGCGTCGGCAAGTGAGCTGCCGCCGAATTTTACTACTTTNGCCATGTGAAATAAACCTTTCTTTTGAGGAATTTTTGTGTTTTTATATTATATTATTTGCGGATATGCAAAATTTTGACAATGGTATAAGGATGTTTTNGTACATAATCCACAAAGCNGCCGAACAGTGTACCGCCACGCAAACCGTGTGTTGATAAACATACTTTGTTATTATATCATAAAATTCCAAAAAATGCAAATTTTTTATTCTTTAAGTTTTACCAAAATTTTCTCCGTCTGCGAAGCCGCTTTCCATCATTGCAAAGCCGCACTGCATAAAGAAAACAAACGCCCGTTGTACCGAAAAATATTGAGCTTAACGCTTCGTCGACCGCTTCNGTTATATCGGCCGTCTCAGCCNTTAAGCGTATNCTTNCTGCCGTCATATAAATAAACNCTTTCCTTTGCGGGNTACTGCCCCGATTTAAATAATAAATGGAACCTCTAAAATAAAGGAGCTTTAGTACACTTATCTGCCCGTGTACTTAAAGCTCCTTTGCCCTGCAATCATATTATAGTCGTTTTGCGGTGATTTGTCGATTTTTNGCAATTTGNATAAAGTATCCCTGCAATTATCGTTAGACTTTATTGTATACGGTATCATAGTAAGCCGTTCCGTTTTTTACTCCCATTACAATATCGGCGGAAATTCTTTCGTTTCTGCATTTTATCTCATAGGCGGCNGGAACGGTCAAACGTATTTTATTTACAAGGCCTAAAACCGCCCCCGTTTCAACGAATCCTTCGGGAGCGGAGATGAAAAGGCCCTCTTTGTCAAAAAAGATAATAACGGGAACGATCGTTTCACNGCTGCCGCCGTATTCGGTGCTTATATAATAGGTAAATAAATCGTCAATGCTGCTTGTAATGCGATTTGGCATGTCAAACAAAGCCATAAGCTTTCCCGTCCAAAGCGCGCGATTCTTTTTTGTATCCTCGCGGTTAAGCAGCGCGGCAAGACTGTATATTTTCATTTTAACCGAAAAAACCTCGGNTATNTCTTCCGCTTTTTTNTATACAAGCATTTTTCAACTCCGTTTACAGCCTTTTAAAGCTGCAAGGCGCGTTATCGTTAAGTCTGCTCAGCGACGGCTCGAACAAAACACCGTTTCTCGGCTCCAACCCATAGCTGTAAGTATTTTTTATGGCAATTTGCGTAAAGGCGGTGGCTCTGTCCATTGCAATAGGCAGACTGTCNCCNANAAGCAGGCTTCCCGTCAGCACGCTTGCGAAAATATCCCCCGTGCCGGGATAGCTTGCGGGAACATAATCACAGTCCACCCGCCAAAAGCCGCCATGATCTCTGTCGCAGCCGACATTTGCTATAACGCCCTCCGTAAGAGGTACTCCCGTTATAACCGCTATTTTCACTCTTTCGCAAAGTCTGGCAAGCCAGCTTTTTACAAGCCCTGCGGTCAATTCCACGGGGTACTGTTCCCCAAGCAAAATTGCCGCTTCGGTCAAATTGGGCGTAATAACGTCCGCNACGTCCACCAATTCCCCCATGCGCTTGCACAGCTCGGNGGTATAGGTGCGGTAAGGCNTGCCGTGNTCCCCCATTACGGGGTCTACTATTTTAAGGCTGTCCTTGTACACCGAGAAAAATTCAAGACAGTGATCTATNTGTTCCGCGGAGGCCAAAAAACCGCTGTACACCGCGTCAAATTCTATGCCTAACTTTTTNTACTGCGAAAGAGCGGGACTTATATAGTCGGTCAGGTCCTTTATAACTATATCCTCAAAACCGCCCGTATGAGTGGATAAAACAGCGGTCGGCACCGGGCAGCACTGTATGCCCATGCTGCTCAGAACAGGTATTATCACCGCTAAGGAGCAGCGTCCGAAGCCGGACAGATCATGAATAGCCGCTACTCTGTGCTGATTTTTNTTTATCATATTTTTCCTTTCTTTGTGAGTGCCGCCTTGACGGCAATACCTATTATATTAAAAAATTATAAATCGGACTGCCGATCGAATTACGACAGTCCGATGCTTTATAATCGATTTAAAGCTTAGCCGCCGCTTCACGCTCCCGCCGCTTATCNTCGGCAGCTTTTTTCCTCTCCATAGCGGGAATAAGGAACATTCTCTCAACAACCGCCGCCGGCTGAGGCTTGCTGTACAAATATCCCTGAATAATATCACAGCCAAGCTCGCTGAGCAGTTCCTTCTGCTTCTCGGTTTCAACGCCCTCCGCCAATATGGTAAGGTCCATTGCTTTACCCAAATCAACAATAGCTTTGGTGATCTGCTTTGCGGTATAGTTGGTCTCAATATCGTAAACAAGGCTTCTGTCGATTTTCAGCAGATCAATGGGAAGTATTTTAAGGGAGGACAAAGAGGAATATCCCGTTCCGAAGTCGTCCATTGAGATAGACACGCCCAGATCCTTTAAGGAATTCAAAATACTTATGGTTCGGTCAATATCTATCATCGCCATGGTTTCGGTAAGCTCGACCTCAAGGCAGCTCGGGTCGATTCCCGACTCGGCCAGCGCGTTCTTGACCGAAGCCACAACGTCGGTCTGATACAATTGCGCCTGCGACATGTTGACGCTTATTTTAATGGGATCGTAGCCCTTTTCCTGCCACATCTTATTCTGTATGCACGCCTGAAGCATGCCCCATTCGTCTATCTTTGTTATAATGCCCATTTCTTCCGCAACGTGTATAAACTCGTTGGGCATTATAAGACCCTGCGTCTTGTGATTCCACCGCATAAGAGCTTCCGCTCCGACGATCTCGCCTGTTTTTATGCTTATCTTAGGCTGATAGTAAAGCTCCAGCTCGCCTAATTTAAGTGCCTCGCCGATCTCATGCTCAACAATATCTCTTCCGCTTACCGTCTTTTCGATCTTAGCGTCAAAGAAGCAGCATATCTTGCCGGGTTTTCTCGCCCCGCTGAAAAGTGTAACGCTGGCCTTATTGTAAAGAGCGGAAATGTCGTCCGAACCGTCGTAAAAGCACGCGCCCGCAATAAAGCTTGACTGCTCCTTCAATACCGCCGGAAGCGTCTCGTTGTTGCAGTAATTTTCAACTACGATGCTGATTTTTTTCAGCAGGCCTTCAACGGCGTCCTCGCCGGCGCACTCCAACATGACAGCATAATCCTCAACGCCTACCTTGCCCACTACCGCGCCGTCTCCCGCAACTCTTACAAGAGTTTCCGCGTACAGCTTGGAAAGAGTGTCCGACATCTCTATACCGAAAAGCATCGAGATTTTTCTCAGTCTAACCACCTGTATGCAGACAAGCACTATGCCCTCGGCCTTATCCTTGTTTTTGGACAGATACTCCTCGCCCTCTATCATAAAGCCGTTGCGGTTGTAAAGACCCGTTATCGTGTCTCTTTGGCTGTCCTTAAAGGCTTCCTCTCTGTTCAAACGGCTGACGGTGGTATCAAACATCATACCCGTGCGCAAATGCCTGTAATCGACCGCGCCCTTGTTATACTTGCACTCNATGGTGTAAGTATGATAAATGCCCATTATCGTTTTTACGGAAGCCTCGGNATAAAGCGAATCGTTTGNTCCCGAAAGGAAAAGATTGAACTGCCGCTGTACGTCAAGTATATCTTCTTTTTTAACCAATGACAAAAACTGATCCAAATAAATAATATCNGTATTTTCAAATCCCAGCAGAGCGCATATGCGAGCGGAGGTCTTTATATAAACCGAGTTGCCCTCNGTCACAAGAGAGAATACTCCCGCGTCGGCGTTAGCCGTCGCGGTTTTTATATGCTCAAACTCCTCCAGAAGCTGCTGCCGAAGCTGATCGTTCGCCTTTCTTGAAACGGTTTCGTCGGTTATATCTCTGCCTAAGGAATATATCTTTGTTTTTCCGTCGGGNAATGTTAAAGAAACGCTTTTCCAATGAATAAGCCCGCTTACACCGNCGGCGGAAAAATATTCGGATATAACGCCGCTTTTTCTTACCGCGTTTACGCAAAGGGANATACCGCCCTCCGCTCCGTCTATATCGGTGCCGAACACACTTTGAATATAATTTTTATCGGGTGTAATACCGCAGCTTATCAACAGCTTTTCAANNCTTNTACCGAATTTAANCTCNGAAAAATCCTCNGTCCATTCNA
>JAAVIF010000019.1:0-35753 GCA_014799365.1 Oscillospiraceae bacterium | reverse complement strand
ANNNAAAAACACTTCCCGACAGCTCGTCAAAACGAAGCCTTTCGGTTTTTGCGCTCGATAAAGCAAGCCACGCAATTATAGCGGCAACGGCCAGTCCGATCATCAGCAGTGCCGATAAAATTATTAAAGCAATTTCCATATAAAAAATCCTTTTTAACAAGATAACAATATTACATTTTTCCTTGCTATAATTTTAACATAAATACAACCGAAAATCAAGACTTTTTCGCCATTGTCAACTAAATTGTAACCAAAAATTTTGGCTTGATTCTGTGCAATATAACTATTGTTTCTTGAAATCCGTACGCTGCCGATAAAGAAAAAACGTCGAAATCACAGAGAAAAATAAATAAAAACAAAAGAGCCGTCTTAAACGACAGCTCTTTAATCTTAATGCAGTACGATAAATCAATATGCAGTACGATAAATCAATCCACATTTTCTTCAATATACTTAACGATATCGCCTACGGTCTTNATGTTCTCAACCTGATCGTCGGGAATTTCGATGTCGAACTCCTCCTCNAAGCTCATAACGAGGTCAACGATATCAAGGCTGTCCGCACCCAGGTCGTCCTGAATAACGGCGTCCATTGTAACCTTGTCCTCTTCAACGTCCAACTGATCCATAATAATAGATCTTACTTTTTCAAATACCATGATAAATTTTCCTCCAGTAAATTTGAATATTAAACGGAAGTTTTAAGGCTATTCCTCAAACATTCCGATTTTTCTGAACTTATTATACCTATTTTCGAGCATTATGTCAATATCCGTTTTGGAAATTCTTGAAACAGCTTCCGATAAATATTCTGCAATATTCGACGCAGTAAGCNTCATATCGTTGTGCGCGCCGCCTACCGCCTCCAAAATAATTTTATCGCAGACGCCGAATTTCACCAGATCCTCCGCCGTGATCTTCATAAGCTCGCAGGCTTCCTTTTCCCTGCCGGGATCCTTCCAAAGTATTGAAGCAAAGCCGCGGGGAGAAATAACCGAGTACAAAGCGTTTTCAAGCATTGCAAGCTCATCGCATACCGCAAGAGCCAACGCTCCTCCGCTGCCGCCCTCTCCGAGCACAACGGAAATAACGGGGGTTCTAAGGGTCATAAACTCCATAAGATTTCTCGCGATNGCTTCNCCNTGNCCTCTTTTTTCCGCTTCAATTCCGCAGAACGCGCCGGGTGTGTCCACAAGGCAGATAANGGGTCTGTGAAACTTTTCCGCCTCCTTGGCAAGCCTTAACGCCTTGCGATAGCCCTCGGGATGCGGCATGGAAAAGTTTGTGCGTTTGTTTTCCTCAATATTCCTGCCCTTNACCTGCGCAAGAACGGTAACGGGAACGCTGTTCAAGGTGGCTATCCCGCCTATAATGGCGTGATCGTCTCCGAAGTGACGATCGCCGTGCAGCTCCAGAAAATTATTGAAAATGACAGGAATGTAATCGCTTACCGTGGGGCGGTTTTTGTGACGTATCAGTGNAAGCCGCTCGGTAGCCGTAAGTTTGTTCATTTANTTTCCTATCCTCCTTTCGATTGTATTGGGTACACCGCCCAATATGATACGGAACCGTTCTTTTAGAAAATATTCTCATTTTCTGCAAACGAACATTCCGTTTTCCTTAGGTATATACAACACGCCGTTTACGGCGTTTTTCTCCAAAACTCTTTTTATCTCCGCTCTTTCAAGCCCCGCTATCGACAGAATACCGCTCATTGAATAAATATAATCCAGTATATCCTCGATATTTGTGACCTCCAGACGATCCTCGTAATCATACCTTTTAACGTCCGAAAAATACTTTGTCAGTATAGTGTGACCGTTTTGCAGCGTAAAATTTTTACCGGTGGCGTCTGTAGCTCCGTAGTCCTTAAGGAGTCCCGAAATAACTGCTCTTCAACGGTATTGCGGCTGTTTAACGCTTCCATGTATTTCCCTTTCCCGAAAACAGCTTTAGAACTTGTTCCAAAACACGGAAAATTTCGCCGAAAAGACATGCGCCGGTACTATCGGAACATGTTCTTAAGCCTGCGGAGCCTTTTCCTTCTCGTAATTATGCAGCTTCATTATCCTTGCAAGCGTCCTTCTCATCATGGTTCTTTCAACTATCATATCCGCAAAGCCGTTTTCCAGCATAAATTCGGCCGTCTGGAAATCGTCGGGAAGCTGCTGCTTAATGGTATCCTGAATAACGCGTCTTCCCGCAAAGCCCACAAGCACCTTGGGCTCGGCAATTATAATATCACCGAGACTGGCAAAGGAAGCGTTTATTCCTCCCGTTGTGGGATCGGTAATGACGGTTATGTACAATTGTCCCGCCTGATTATGCCTTGCGATCGCTCCGCTGGTTTTCGCCATCTGCATAAGAGAAACGATTCCCTCCTGCATTCGCGCTCCTCCGCTGGCGGTAAAAAGAATTACCGGAAGCTTATGCTCGGTAGCGTATTCAAAAAGCCTTGTGATTTTTTCGCCTACCACGCTTCCCATGCTCGCCATCATGAAGTTGCTGTCCATAATGCCGATAACGCATCGGTAGCCGTGAATCAAGCATTCGCCCGTAACGATAGCCTCTTTGGTATCGCACTTTTGCTGCATTTCCTTTATCTTTTTTTCATAGTCGGGAAAATCTATGGGGTTTTTGCTTGTCATATTTGCGTCAAATTCTTTAAAGCTGTCCGCGTCGGCAGTCATATTTAATCTGTCCTGCCACTTCAAGCGCGCGTGATAGTTACAGGCGGCGCATACCCTGCGGTTTTTTTCAAAGTCCTCCATATAAACCACAGTGCCGCAGCGGGGACACTTAAACAACAAATCCTGAGGTATGCTGACCGCGCCCGTTTCCTCGTTCCTGTCCGAGGTTTCATCGTTAAAACGCGCTTTTACTACCTTAAAAAGATCTTCAAGCAATTTTTTGCACCGCCTTTATTTTTTAGTAAGATCCTTACGGTTAAGAAAACCTATGTCAAAATCGCCGTTTTCGAAATCCCGATCTCTCAGCAGATTAAGCTGAAAGTCAACATTTGTGGTTATTCCCTCGATAAGAAATTCCGAAAGGGCGACCTTCATTTTCTGAATGGCTTCCGTTCTGTCATGCCCCTTTACTATAACCTTTGCTATCATGCTGTCGTAGTAGGGAGAGATCTCGTAGCCCTGATACACCGCCGTATCTATGCGCACGCCGAAGCCGCCGGGCATATGAATGGACTCTATCTTTCCGGGACACGGTCTGAAGCCCTTTGCGGGATCCTCCGCGTTGATGCGGCACTCTATGGCGTGTCCGTCAAGGTGTACGTCCTCCTGCTTAAAGCTTAGCTCCTGTCCGCAGGCTATTTTTATCTGTTCTTTTATAAGGTCGATTCCCGTGACCATTTCGGTAACTGGATGCTCCACCTGAATACGCGCGTTCATTTCCATAAAGTAGAAATTTCTGTCCTTGTCAACAAGAAATTCCACCGTTCCCGCATTGGTGTAGCCGCAGGCCTTTGCCGCTCTCACCGCCGCTTCTCCCATTTTTTTCCTTAATTCCTCGGTCATTATTACCGAGGGACTTTCCTCCAGCAGCTTTTGATTCCTTCTTTGACAGGAGCAATCCCGCTCGCCTAAGTATACCACATTTCCGTGCTCGTCCGCAAGAAGCTGTACTTCGATATGTCTGGGATTTACGATAAATTTTTCTATATAAATGTCGTCGTTGCCGAAAAACTGCTTTGCTTCCTGCTTTGCGGCAAGTATCTTCTCCTCCAGCTCCTCTTCGCTCTCAACGTTGCGTATTCCTCTGCCGCCGCCTCCCGCCGAAGCCTTGACCATAACGGGATAGCCTATTTCCTTTGCAACGCGCTTAGCCTGCTCAAGACTTGTTATAACGCCGTCAGAACCCGGTACAACGGGAACATTGGCTTCTATCATGGTCTTTTTTGCGTTAGCCTTGTCCCCCATTGCGTCCATCGCGTTGGCGGTGGGACCTATCCACTTTATCTTGCACTTGTCGCAAAGCCGTACAAATCCGCTGTTTTCCGCCAAGAAACCGAAGCCGGGATGAATAGCCTTCGCTCCCGTTATCTCACAGGCGGCAATAATGGCTTTTGAATTTATATAGCTGTCCTTGGTAGCCGCAGGACCGATACAAACGGCCTCGTCCGCGATCTGCGCGTGCAGAGCGTTTTTGTCCGCGTTGGAGTATACCGCAACGGTTTTTATTCCCATTTCGCGGCAGGCTCTTATTATTCTGAGGGCGATCTCCCCTCGGTTGGCAATAAGTATTTTACTGAACATCAGTATACCTCTATCTTTTTAATAATAGCTGCGTTTCGGAATTAGAATTATTTAATCGCAAAGGTGATCTCGGCGGAAACGGCCTTTTCCCCGTTAACGGTGCAAACGCCTTTTCCCACGCCTACGGGACCCTTCACCTTGATTATTTCCACTTCTATTCTGAGCATGTCGCCGGGTACTACCTGTCTGCGGAACTTAGCTTCCTTGACGCCGCCGAAAAAGCCCAGCTTGCCCTTGTTTTCGGGCAAAGCAAGCATAGCCGTAGCTCCCGCCTGCGCCATCATTTCAAGCATAAGCACGCCCGGCACTACGGGGTAATCGGGAAAGTGACCCTTAAACCAAAATTCGTCCTCTTTCATGTACTTGGTTGCCACTACCCTTTTGCCCTCCTCCATTTCCTCAATGGTGTCTATCAGCAAAAACGGGTCCCTGTGGGGGATTATTTTTTTGATCTCTTCCTGTGTCATTAAAGGCATATCAATTCTTCCTTTCATTTTCTAAAAAATAGCGTCAATATAACGTTCGGGACCTCCGAACAAATCTCTTTGATATGTATATTTAGCATAAACGGGTCTTAAAATCGTTTTTTCCTCATAATCCTGTTCAATATACAAAATTGCAAGCTTTTCATTTTCCCCAAGATCAAGTGCCTTAGCAGCTTCTTCGGGAGAAATAATCCTGTATTCGCCCATAAGTCTGTTGTCGTTGTGACCGAAAATTGCGCTTACATAATCTCTGTTTCCGTATTCATCGTCATAAAAGTAAACACTGTACTTGTCAATAAATCCGTTGTAATCCAAAAGCTTGCTTTTCTCCAACGATAGATCCACGCTTGAAGAGCTGAACCATATACAGTCGTTTCTCCCCGAATATCGTACACCCAAACCTTGTCCGCAGTTTACGTAACTGTATTTTTCCTTGAACAAGGAAGGAGCAATGTTCTCTAAGCTGCCGAAAAATTCGCTAAGATATTCCCTTGTATCCTCGGAAAAAGGCTGTGACATTATTTCGTCAAGCATATGTACGGCTTCTATATAAGCTTGGTTATCCACGTCTTTCAATAAGCGGTTGTCAAACTTATCCAGATCTCTTTCGATACAGTCGGCAAAAACAAGCTCCGTACTGCTTTCATCCACCAAAAAGCACCAACCGAAGGAATCTATTTCAAAAATTCCGCGGCAGTCGGGTGAATATCTTTCGGAGCCGACATAAAAAGACAGCCATTTTTTATCGTAGTCCTCATCAAAATCCTTGTACTCATCGCCGTATATAAATCTTTCAAAGCGCGCGCCGATAAGCTCACCGATTTTGTTTACCTCTGAAATATACTCCTCAATATCATCTTCCGATATTATTTGACAGTCGGTTTTTTCGTAAACCGGTAAGGTCTTTATCTCAGTAAAGTCGATTTCGGGATAAACGAATATCAAAACCGTGGAATCGTCGGGGTCATCGTTTAACATACGGTCAATCCCTCTGGTTCTGCCGGGTACGCGGACAAATTCGCAAGAAGAACCTTGTTCGGTATTAAGCGGAGGCAGTACCTCATTGACAGTGCAGGAGCAGAAATTGAGCACAGCAAAAAAACACAAGGCAAATGTTTTCATTATTCCGCTTTTTCTCAATACACTCAACATGTCACCCGCTTTCGCTTACATGGCTATTGAATTACGCTCAGTAAACTTAGTCCAGTCTGAACAAGGGCTGATCGAACTCTACCGCTTCCCCGTCGTTCACGAATATTTCCGCAACGGTTCCGTCAAACTCGCTGGTTATCTCGTTCATAAGCTTCATACTCTCAACTATGCAGACAACTCCGCCCTTTGCCACCTTTGAGCCTACGCTCACAAAGGCAGGCTTTCCGGGAGCCGCGGCGGCATAAAATGTACCGATAATAGGCGACTTTATGATCTTGCCGCTGACGGTCTTGACAGTATCGGAGACCGTCTCGCTTATCTGCGTTTTTATCTCGGTGCTTACCGTGGGAACGGCCATATTTACAGGCGGCATCGGCGGAATGGGAGGCATGGGCGGTCTTTTGGACAGCCTTATGCGAAATTCGTCGGTCTCTACCTCCAATTCATCAAGCTGCCCGTTATTTACCTGTTCGGTAAGGGCGTTTACGGTTTCAAGAAGCTCTTTTTTATCCATATATTTTTAATCCTTTCAAACACAATCAAAAGCTGTATAAATCGATCAGAATTTACCCGATGTATAAATCAATCCTTAACTGGCAAAAAGCAAAGACTTACGTTATGTCCGCCGAAGCCCAAGGAGTTGCTTACCGCGCCTGTAATCTCCATTTTGCGGTTTTCACCCTTACAGTTGTCAAGATCACATTCGGGATCGTCGACCTGCAAGCCCGCCGTAGCGTGAACCAAGCCGTTTTTCATCTGTAAGCACACCGCGATCGATTCAACGCCGCCCGCCGCACCGAGAAGATGTCCCGTGAGCGACTTTGTGCTGTTCATAACAAGCTTTTTGGCGTGTTCGCCGAAAGCAAGCTTTACCGCCGCCGTTTCGGTGCGGTCGTTAAGTGCAGTGGAGGTACCGTGAGCGTTTATATAATTTATCTGCTCAAAAGGTATTCCCGCTTCCTTTACCGCAAGCTCCATAGCCCTTGCTCCGCCCTCTCCGCTGGGGTCGGGGGAGGTCTCGTGATAAGCGTCGCAGGTAGCTCCGTAGCCCGCAAGCTCCGCGTATATCTTCGCGCCTCTCGCTTTCGCATGCTCGTACTCCTCTATGACAAGCACTCCCGCGCCGTCTCCCAGTACAAAGCCGCTTCTTTCCTTGTCAAAGGGGATCGAAGCCCTGTTTACGTCCGTGCTTTTGGTTATTGCGTGCATGTTGTTGAAGCCGGCAAAAGCAAACCCAACTCGGCAAGCCTCCGCGCCTCCCGCAAGCATTACGTCCGCGTTGCCGTATTTTATCGCCCTGAAAGCCTCTCCGACGGCGTGCGCGCCGCTGGAGCAGGCCGAAACGGGACAGTAGTTAGCACCCTTGAAACCTGTTTTTATGGCAATTGTACCCGCCGCCATATTTCCGATCATCATGGGGATAGTGAAAACGCTTACCCTTTGATTGCTTTTATTGTGGTATGTCAGCACCTGCTCCTCTGTTGTGTGCAGTCCGCCTATTCCGCTTCCAACAATAACACCGCAGCGATAAGGGTCTAAGTCCTTAAAGTCGCTGCCGCTGTCCTCCAACGCCTTTTTTGCGGCATACACCGCGTACTGTGTCAATAAGTCGACACGGCGTCTTTCCTTTTTGTCGATGTATTCCGAGGGATCAAAGTCTTTAACATCGGCAAAAACGTTCTCCTCCTCGCTTTGTCCGGGAAACCAGTTCCCAAGAGAAAAGCCGTGCTTTCCCGCGACTATATTGCTCCAAAATTCGTCTATCGAGTTTCCTATGGGACTTACCACTCCCAGACCCGTTATAACTGCTCTTTTCATTTGTTACTTTTCCTTTTCTTTAAAACATTTTTATATTTATATTCGTATTCTACAATTAAGTATTTGCTATAAAACAAAGCCCGATCACATAGAAAGTCCGCCGCTGATCTCTATAACCTGTCCCGTCACATATGAGGAATCCTTACCCGCAAGGAAGGAAGCCACGCCCGCTATCTCCTCAACGGTTCCGTAACGCTTCATGGCTATCATCTCAAAAATAGCCTTTTTCTGCTCGTCGGTCAGAGCGTCGGTCATGGGAGTGCTGATAAAGCCCGGCGCAATGGCGTTTACGTTGATACCTCTGCTGCCCAGCTCCTTTGCCGCCGACTTGGTCATACCGATAATGGCAGCCTTGGACGCGCTGTAATTGAACTGTCCCGGGTTGCCGTGAAGTCCCGCAACCGAGGACATGTTTATGATCCTTCCGCTTCTCTGCTTCATCATGACCGGCACAACATGGCGCATCATATTGAACACGCTCTTTTGGTTTACCGCAATTACAAGGTCGTAATTTTCCTCGCTCATTCGGGCAAGCAGGCCGTCCCTTGTGATACCCGCGTTGTTGACAAGAACGTCGATCGAACCGAAATTATCCTTGACTGCCTTGACCATCGCCTCTACCTGTGCGCCGTCGGAAACGTCGGCTATGTACTTTTCGCACTTTACGCCCAAAGCCCTTATCTTATCCATAATATCGTTGTTTTCAAAGGACTTTTCGCCGATGTCGTTCAAAGCTATATCAAAGCCGTCGGACGCCAGTCTTAACGCGATAGCCGCTCCGATACCTCTTGCCGAGCCTGTAATAACTGCAACTGCCATTTTTATTTTTCCTTTCATTTTTGACTTAATGTTTAGCAAAAGTGTTCTTTGTTACCCGCTCCGATTACTTGTTCAATAATGCTTCCGCTTCCTTAAACATTTCCTCTATCATATCTCTTGCGGGTTCGATCTTCTTTACCATACCCGCGATAGCTCCGCACAGGAAAGAGCCTTCCTCGAGGTTTCCGTCCTGAACCGCTTTTCTCAGAGAACCGAGTGTTATTTCCTCAAAGGCCTCGGGAGTAAGTGAACCGTCTCTTTCGCCGTTAGCCAGCTTCTTTGAAAACTTGGTCTTTACGTTGCGGCAGGGATGACCCGTATATCTTCCCGTTACTATGCTGTCGGTGTCCTTTGCGTCAACCACAAGCTGCTTGTATGTAGGGTGAACCTGACATTCCTCCGCGGCCAAAAATCTTGTGCCAAGCTGAACGCCCTCCGCGCCCAGCATAAAGCTTGCGGCGATACCTCTGCCGTCGGCAATGCCTCCCGCCGCGATAACGGGTATCTCCAATGCGTCGACTACCTGCGGCACAAGGCACATGGTGGTGTTTTCGCCTATATGTCCGCCGCTTTCCGTACCCTCCGCAACCACCGCGTCCGCTCCCGCTCTTTCCATTCTCTTGGCGAGAGCAACCGAGGGCACAACGGGGATAACCTTTATTCCCGCGTTTTTCCAGTCTTCCATATATTTTCCGGGATTACCCGCCCCGGTCGTGACAACGGGAACTCCCTCCTCGATAACAAGCTTGGCCAGATCGTCCGCGTTGGGACTCATAAGCATGATATTTACGCCAAAGGGATTATCGCCCACGGCAGCCTTGGTTTTTCTTATCTGCTCACGGAGATAGTCGATAGGCGCGGAGCCGCCCGCGATAAGACCGACGCCGCCCGCGTTGGAAACCGCGCTTGCGAGAGTGTTTTCCGCTATCCACGCCATTCCGCCCTGAATAATGGGGTATTTGCAGCCCAAAAGGTCGGTTATTCTTGTTTTTAAGGTAGTCATTTTTAACGTCCTTTCTTTTATGGAAGCCTCTAAAGCCCCTGTGAACGGCAAAAACGGACAGTTGCACCCTGTTTGTTTTTGTCCGCGGTGGGTTTTTGAGATTCCCTTATATTAAAGCTCCATATATATCGAACCGTAGGTAAGTCCCGCGCCGAAGCCCACCAGTGCCATTTTATTGCCCTCTTTGAGCTTGCCCGTTCTGTTCAGCTCGTCAATTATTGTGGGAATACACGCGCTTGACGTGTTTCCGTGCTTGTCAAGGTTAATGTATATTTTTTCGTCGGGTATGTCCATGGATTTCATAGCGGCATTTATGATCCTGATATTGGCTTGATGAGGTATCAGAATATCAACCTCCGAGCTTTTTACGCCCGCTTTTTTACACACCCTTGCAAAGCTGTCCGCCATTGCGTCCACCGCAAAACGATAAACAGCCTTTCCGTCCATTTGCAAAAATTGATTCTTGGCTTCGGTATCAAGCTTATCCCTTATATCCTTATCGTACGAGTCAAAGCCCTCCATGGGGAACTTTGATGAAAACCGTATGCGGCAGTACAAGGAGTCAAGCATATCGCCCTTTGCGCCCATTACGCTGTAAAAAGGCTTATCCGCTGATTCGACAACCACCGCTCCCGCTCCGTCGCCGAAAAGGAAGCAGCTTGTGCGGTCGGTATAGTCAAGCTGTCTTGTGAGAAACTCGCTGGCTACCACCAGAACCTTTTTAACGTCTCCTGTACACAAATAACGTCTCGCCATGTCAAGCGCGGTTATAAAGCCCGTGCAGGCGGTGTTGACGTCAACGCACGCGGCGTTAGACGCGCCTATAAGATTCTGCACAAGGCAGGCGGTGTTGGGATAGAAAAAGTCGGTGGAGCAGGTGGAAAGAATGATCAGGTCTATCTCCTCCGCCTTTACTCCCGAATTTTCCAGTGCGTTTTCAGCAGCCTCCGCCGCCATTTGGAAATTCATTTTTTCGGTGGAGTAAAAACGCTGTTTAATACCCGTTCTGGTGAATATCCACTCGTCGGAGGTGTCGATGAACTTTACAAAATCATCGTTTGTAACCGTTGTAGGCGGGATATAGCTGCCCGTTCCCAAAATTTTTATACCTTTCATTTTTTCCCCTTTCCTAAAAGGCCGTCTTTATAAAACACGCGGTCTCACATAAAGACATATTTTTATTCCTGCATTTTGTGCTTGATTTTATTATAAAAATAGTATATAATATTTTTGTTGTTTAAAATAGAGTGCTTCAAAAAAATACCATTCACTATATTTTACCTCAAACAACAGCCTTTTGTCAACATTATTTTTTTAACAGGTCTTAAAAAAAGGCAAAAATTTTTTTAAAAATCGGCAATTTGCCGTTTTAAGAGAGGTTTAAGAGATTTTTGTACAATTTTAACAAATTTTAAATACATAAAATGAAAGGAACAAAAAAACATGAAGACCGCATTTTTATTTTCGGGACAAGGCTCTCAGTACCCCGCCATGGGAAAAGAGCTTTTTGAAGCCTATCCGAGGCAGGCGGAAAAAATCCTCGAGGCCGCAAACAAAGCCCTTGATTTTGATCTGTGGAATATTATGCAAAACGGCACCGCCGAAGAGCTGGCTCAGACAAGAGTAAGTCAGCCCGCCATTTTTACCGTTTCGCTTTTGGCTTTGGCCGCCGCAAAGGAAAACGGTATGGAATTTGAGGGCGCGGCGGGACACTCCTTGGGAGAATACGCCGCCATGGTCGCCGCAGGTATTTTATCCTTGGAGGACGGCTATACCGCCATAAAGCACAGAGCAAACGCCATGGACAAGGCGGCAAAGGCCAATCCCGGGGCAATGGCGGCGATAATAGGACTTCCCGCGGAAAAAGTTGTTGAGGTGTGCGAAAAAATCAAGGCCAACGGCGATTACGTCACCGCCGTAAACTTCAACTCACCCGTACAGACAGTTATAGCGGGTACAAAGGACGGTATAGCAAAAGCCTCGGAAGCCGCAAAGGAAGCGGGAGCAAAACGCGCGTTACCCTTGGCGGTATCCGCCGCGTTTCACTCCGAGCTTATGAAGCCCGCCGCCGAGGAATTTAAAGAAGCGGTGAAGGACATCGAATTTAAAGCACCCGCGGTCAAATTTTACTCAAACGTAACGGGAGCGGAGCTTACCGACTTTTCCGACATGCCCTCCCTCATGGCAAAGCATATCTGCTCACCCGTTAAATTCACGGACGAGCTGAACGCCATGAAAAACGACGGCTTTGACAACTTTGTCGAATTGGGACCGGGTAAGGTATTAACGGGACTTGTAAGCAAAACCTTAAAGGAAGTAAGAGCCGTCAATATCGAAAATACCGACACACTGAATGCCGCTTTAAATATATAAATAAAATATCAAAACACATTGTACATAAAAAGAAAGGATACTGCCATGACTAAGCGTTACGACCTGATCGGCTTCCCCTTGGGACACTCTCTTTCCCCTCAGATACATAAAAGGCTTTTTGAGCTTTCGGGCATCGAGGCGGAATACAGCTTAACCGAAATAAAGCCCGAGGAGCTTTCGGGAAAATACGACTACTTAAACGCCTTAAACGGGTTCAACATCACCATTCCTCACAAAATACCGATAATTAAATTCTGCGACGAGCTTTCCGAAGAGGCTAAACGGTATGAATCGGTTAACTGCGTTAAAAATTCCGCCGGCAAGAGCGTGGGCTATAATACCGATTGCATCGGCTTTGTAAAATCCATTGAGCAGCTGGGAGCAAGTCTTGAATCTAAGGTTTGTCTCTTGGGCTGCGGCGGAGTCGGCCGCATGATGGCGATCGAAGCGGCTTCAAGAGGGGCGGAGCTTACCATTGCGGTACGAAAAGAGGATATTGACATCGCAAGGAGCGTTGCGGCGGAGATCGAGACAATTGCCCCCGAAAATAAAACGGAAGTAATATTGCTTCCCGAGGTAAAGGGAGGATACGATTTGGTGATCAACGCCACTCCCCTCGGAATGTACCCGAAAACAGAAGGCTCGGCACTTCAAAAGGAACAGCTCCAAGGAGTAAAGTACCTTTTCGACGCAGTTTATAACCCTAAAGAAACGACCCTTTCAAAATACGCCAAGGAAATGGGCGTAAAAGCGTCGACAGGTATGGCAATGCTGGTTTTACAGGCTGTTGCCGCCCATGAGATATGGGACGGCTCGGAGTATGACGAAAGCGATATTGAAGCACTTATAAGAGAGATGGAGAAGCTTGTTTGATGAAAAGTATTTATTTATGCGGCTTTATGGGCTGCGGAAAATCCCATATAGGCAGACGGCTTTCAAAAAAGCTCAACATGCCCCTTGTTGATCTTGACGAATACATAGTGCAAAAGGAAAAGCGCAGTATCCCCGAAATATTTGAACAAAGCGGAGAGCCTTATTTCAGGCAGCTTGAAGCCGATTGCCTTAAGGAGCTTTCCGACGGCTACATTGTCGCTACGGGAGGAGGAACGCTGATAAACGAAAACACCGCCAAATACGCAAATATGCACGGCGTGACGGTTTTTTTGGACGCAATATTCCCCGTATGCTACGGCAGGATAAAAAACGATGCCAACCGCCCTCTTGTTGTCAACAACACGAAAGAACAGCTTGAAAATATCTTCAACACACGACGCAAAATATATAAGGCTCACTCCGCAGTTACTGTGAGAGCGGCGGGAACAGGCTCGGCAATTACCGCGGACGTTATCAGAAAAGTAAAATATTATACAAAAGGGATAAAAAAGCCCAGGCCTAACCGAAAAAACGTCAATTACGACAAGCACAGAGCAAATACCGAGACCGCGCCGAATAAAAAAAGCAATTCTTGAAAGGAAAATAAATGTTAATTTATAACGCAAAAATATATACGATGTCAAAGCTTGGAGTTATCGAAAACGGCTTTGTGGAAGTAAAAGACGGCAAAATAGCCGCGGTAGGCGAAATGTCCGACCTACGGCTTACTCCCTCCGAGGGAGACTTTAATGCCGACGGCGCAAACCTTTATCCCGGATTTATCGACTGTCACACCCACCTTGGCATGTGGGAAAACGGCATCGGTTTTGAAGGGGCGGACGGAAACGAAATAACCGACCCCTCTACCCCTCACTTAAGGACTATTGACGGTGCCAACCCCAACGACTACTGCTTTACGGAAGCCGCAAGAGCGGGGGTCACCTCCGTTCTGACCGGTGTGGGAAGCGCGAACCCCGTGGGCGGAGACTTTATCGCCTTAAAAACCTATGGCAGTCCAAGGATAGACAAAAGAGTTCTGCTTTCTCCCGCGGCAATTAAATTTGCGCTGGGAGAAAATCCGAAAAGATGCTATAACGACCGCGACGAAACGCCCACAACACGGCTTGCCACCGCTGCGATCATACGCGAGCAGCTTTACAAGGCCAAAAGGTACATCGACGACATCGCCAATTATAAAGCAAGCGCAGGCACCGACGACGAAAGCTCAATGCCCGACTACGACGCAAAATGCGAGGCACTGATACCGCTGCTGAAAAACAAGATCAAGGCGCATTTTCATTGTCACCGCGCCGACGATATTTTCACGGCGGTAAGAATAGCGGAGGAATTTTCCCTGGATTACGTGATAGTTCACGCTACCGAGGGCGGCTTAGTGGCGGAGGAGCTTAAGGAGATCGGCTGCTCCTGCATAGTGGGACCCGTTATTTGCGACCGCTCAAAGCCGGAGCTTAGCCGACAGTCTGTTGAAAACGCGGCGCGGCTTTATAAAGCGGGCGTAAAGGTTGCGATATGCACGGATCACCCTGAAAACCCGATACAGTATCTTCCTTTGGGAGCGGGCGTCTGCATAAAGGGCGGACTTGATAAAAACGCTGCTCTTGCCGCAATTACGATAAATCCCGCCGAAATTGCGGGAATAGACGACAGAGTGGGAAGCATCGAGACAGGCAAGGACGCGGATCTGTCGGTGACAGACGGCGAGTTTTACGATGTATTAAGCAGGCCGAAGCTGGTTCTGGTGGACGGTAAAGCGGTTACACTTGTCTAATATGTAACGGTCGGCACTTCATCGAAACAAAATGAACCTTATTCCCTTTAAACGAAAGGACTTGATTGGAAATGAAAAAAATAGCCAAAATTCCCATAACCTTTGAAAGTCGGCTTTCCTCCGAGGAATTTGCCGAAAAGGTAAAAAATATCATAGCGGAGCAGGAGGAAAACGTCACATACTCGGAAAAAGGACGTCAGATATTTTACTGGGAAAGCTTGGGCGATGACAAATACAGCCTTAAATTCTACCACAGCTATAAAAGCGATATGTGCGATACCGCCTTTTACGGACAGGTAAACAAAGGTCTCAGCGGCTGTCAGCTTGACGGACATATCAAAAAGCCGGGCGGAATCTGGGCGATTTTTTGGGTAATAATCGCCGTTGCTTTTTTAATCCTTGCCGCCTTCAGCGTGGCTATTTTGCTTTCGGAAACGCCCGAAACGGGTCTTATCCCCGTGTTTTTGCTGACGCTTGTACCCGTTGCCTTTGTGGAAGTAAATCTGCTGATGTTTGACAAAAAAAGGCTGAAGGCAATAAACGAATATTTAAGGGAATTTACCACCGCGGAAAACTATGATGTTTTAAGCGAAGAGCTGGAAGAGGACGAAAGAGGATAAGGAAAGGACTTTTAAAATGAGAGAGATCAACGTTTCGGAAATAAGGGATATAACGGCAAGGCTCTGCGGGGAAGCAAACCTCTTTCTTCCCGATAAAATGCAGGAGTTAATAAACCTTGCCGCCGAAAAAGAGGAAAGTCCCCTTTGCAAAAGCGTTCTTAAGGATATTTCGGACAACGCGGACTGCGCAAGAGAGCTGGGCGTACCTATCTGTCAGGACACGGGAATGGCGGTTATTTTTCTCGAAATAGGCCAGGACGTTCATTTCTTCGGAGGAGATTTGTACAAGGCGGTCAACGACGGAGTGGAAAAAGGCTATGTTGACGGAAAGCTGCGGCTTTCGGTGGTGTCCGACCCTTTAAAGCGCGTTAACACCAACACCAACACCCCCGCCATAATACATACCTCCATAGTAAGCGGCGACAAGGTGAAAATAACCGTTGCCCCAAAGGGCTTCGGCAGCGAAAACATGAGCGGAATGAAAATGTTTACCCCCTCCGCGGCTAAGGAGGATATTATAAACTATGTGGTTTCGGTTGCGGACAAAGCGGGCAGCAACCCCTGTCCGCCCATTACGGTAGGAGTAGGCATAGGCGGGGACTTTGAATATGCGGCTTACCTTGCAAAAAAGGCCCTTTGCCGTGATTTCAGAGTGAGAAACTCCGACCCTCTTTACGCCGAAATGGAAGAAAAATGCTTAAACGGCATCAACGCCTTGGGAATAGGCGCGCAGGGCTTTGGCGGCACTCAGACCTGCCTTTATGTAAACATAGAGCAGTTCCCTACTCATATCGCGGGGCTGCCCGTGGCGGTAAATATAGGCTGCCATGTTACAAGACACATGGAAGCAGAAATATAGTCATGTTTTTTCGGTTTTATCTTGAACTTTATAAACAATAATTTGCCGCTTGAAAACGTAATTATTACAAAAACAAGCGTCAAATTTTTTTCAAAAAAATAAAAAATTATGTAACATTTTTGCCGTTTGAAAAGTATTAAATAATAGAGACACTCATAGCGGCAAAAAGCGGAGCGTTATGACGGAAGAACTATCATTATATGCGGGAGACAGCCTTGAAACGGTGGTTGACCTGTACGGAAAAATGATATACCGCTTAGCCTATGCAAAAACCTCCAACATTCACGACGCAGAGGATATTATGCAGGAGGTATTTTTAAGATACGCAAAAATAGGAAAAGAGGGCAAAATTTTTGAAAGCGAGGAACACCGAAAGGCGTGGCTCCTGCGGGTAACGGTAAATTGCTCGAAAACCGCTCTTCGTTCAAGCTGGAATAAAAGGAGAAGCCATGAGGAGCTTGATGAAAATACGCCTTCTTCCGACTTAAGCATGGACAGAGCCGACACTAAGCTGTCAATAAGAAAAGCGGTCGCGGCCCTTTCGGAAAAATACAGAATCATAATCCATTTATACTACTTTGAGGAGCTGTCGGCAAAAGAGGTAAGCGATATTGTGGGAGTAAGCGAAAACGCGGTAAAAACAAGACTTAACCGCGCCAGAAATAAGCTTAGGGAAATTTTAAAGGAGGTTGATTTTAATGGCTGATTTCAAAAACGAATATAAAGCGGCTATGAATGACATAACCCCCGATAAGGCATTGGTCCGCAATATCAAGGAAAATATTAAAAAAGTACTTGAAACGCAGTCCTCAAAAAGTAATCTTTTTTTTAATTTTAAAACAGTCTTTACCGCCGCCGCGCTTTTAATTACAGCGGGAACGGTATCCGCCGCGGCGATTTTTATTACGTCGCCTTTTCGCAGCGAAAGTCCTTCCGACAGCGGTTCACGCTCCTACTTTGACGGTTCCGAAGGCAAATCGGATATTTATACATCAGATAATGACACTTCCTACAACTTAATCGTAGATCCCGATGATTTTTTTGAAGGCTACTTTTCCGCATGCGTCCCCATATCACAGCTTTATGAAATCGCGGAAAATATCGACATGCTTACCTTTGAGTATTTCAAGCAGTACGCTTATGTGATACAGGAAAACAGCATTTTTACAATAACCTTTTACTGTCATTATGACGAGACCTCGGATGTATTCCGAATATCCTCCGATGACAGTACTTATCTCTATTCTCCGATATCGGAGGATTACATGGTAAGAGCTTGCTTCTATGTTGATGACGATGATTCAAAACCCTTTTCCGTACAGATAAGCAAAAACCGAGATAAGGACAAAGGTGCTTTTGACGGAAAAAACGGTATTGACCTTGTTACAAGCGCGGATAAATTACAGGATTACCTTGACGGAAATTATGAGGAGCCGTTTAATAATATGACAGTTCAGTAAAAAGGACCGTAAAAAACTCAATAAAAATATAACCCGCCAAAAAGCCAAGTTAAATGAGGTTTTGACGGGTTATTGTTTTTGATAAGCTGTTTACGCACGAAACGGCGGCTTTGCCGCTTCAAATTTTCTTTTTTGGTTTTATACTAATCTCTGTTTTGACAGTAGACAAAACGGAACGGGGCTACTGTCAAAACAGAGTTACACCCTAAGCACTAATATCAATTTTTAAGCCTTTTAATAATCTTATAAAGAACCATACTCTCACAAACCACCGGCGATTTATGCGCAAAAAACACGATCCCGTTACAGGGAGCCTTTATCTCCTCAATAACATTGTTCTCATAAGGATCGAAAATTTCCGCCATAATCTCTCCGCGCACCACCTCGTCCCCCGGGTGCTTTTTTCTGCGGTAAATCCCGCCGACAGCGGATTTAACGGGCATAAGCGATTCTTCTTCAAGAATGGTCGACATATATCCGCCGTGACATTGATGCTTGATTATTCCCATTCGGGAAAGAAATCTTAAAACGGAAGCTACCGCCAAATCCGCGCTTGCTTCGTCTATGTCCTCCGTCTCGTTTGTGTAAACCGAAAAAGCACTTGTACCGTTTAACTGCCAGTTATAATTCAAGGTGTTGCGGTCAAAGGGTCTGGGATTTCTTTTTACCACATAGGGCAAGCCGAAAAGATTGGCAAGTCCCGTGTTTTCCTTCCCCGTTTCCATCATTCTTACATGAGGGATAAAATCGCCCTGAATGTAAAAGGAAGCGAACTGAATACCGTATTGATAGCCGCTGACGGCGTTCATAAGCCGGGCAGCTATTCTTTGGGTGGGTTCTCCGTCCGCTGCTCCGGGGAAATCCCTGTTTATGTCCCTGTTGTCATTGCTCCAGAAGCGTTTGCCTATATTTAGCGAAAATGGGTTGACGCATGGGATAACGGTGATCTTATGTCCGTAGCTTATGCGGCACTGCTTTTCAAGCTCGTTAAGTGCTTTGATAAGCTTAGAGCAAACATAAAGCTGCTGTATCTCGTTTCCTCTTAACGCGCCAACTATGCAGCAGGACTTTTCTCCCTTGTTAAAATGGTATGCCTTAACGTTAAAATCTCCACGGTACGCCGACTCGAATTTATAAATGATTTCCTTTGTCATCTTCCGCCTCCGAGTATTCTTGCAATCAAGCTTCCCGACGATACCACGGGATATTCTCTTAAGGTAAACACCATTCCCGATACGGGCGAGAAAATTTCTTCCTCGATCTCACCCGTATATACGTTCAATATATCTCCGATGTGATCGCCCTCGCAGATACCTATCCAGTGACGAATTGCCGGCATAAACACTCCGCTTTTGTTGCAGTGAATGATAGTTACCTCCCCGTCGCTGGAAACGATCGGGTTTGATACCTCTCTCACGGGACCCGACCATATTCCCATGTCGGACATTATCGCAAAAATTCCGTCAAGGAGCTGATCGCCGTACTCCTTGGTTATCCTCATTCCAGCGCCCATTTCAACTACAAGGCAAGGCGTTCCCGCGCTGTTTAAGGCGTAGGACAATGACGAGGGCCTTACCGCCGAGCTGCTCCCGACCCATACAAAGTCGCAGTTCAAACGCTTTGCAAAAGGCAAAAGCCTCATTTTCTCCTCTGCCGCTATCCTCACCTGAGGTATTTCGCGCAGAAAAATATCGCTTGAATGAATATCGATACAAAGATCGGCACCTGTTATATCGTCCAAAACCTTTTTAGCCATATGCTCCCACGGAGAACCGCTTTCACTGCCGGGGAAAATTCGGTTCATGTCGAGGTCGAACATAGGTATCTGTCTTGTCACAGCGTCCGCACCCAAAGGATTCAGCATCGGATAAACGTCGACGATTCCGTTAAGATCGGCATATCCCCCGTTGATCCTGCGTATAAGCTCATAGCATACGTACTGTCCCTCCAGCTCGTCGCCGTGGATCCCCGTAACTATCGCTATTCGTTTTTTCCCCTCCGCTCCGTCCCTTGGGGCAAGGCGATTTTTCTTTATTACCGCCTTTTCGTCAACCGCAAGGGTACAGGAAGCCACTGTCTCCAGCATATTTTATCCTCCGCATTCAAAAGACAAGCATAAATGTCTTTTTATCTGTCTGTATAACGTAATTCGGCTTAATTCTGTGACTTAATATAGTTCCACGCGTCGCGGCACATCTGTTCTATACCGCGCTCCGCCTTCCAGCCAAGCTCCTTGTTTGCCTTTGAGGGATTGGAGTAGCACTCCGCCGCATCGCCGGCGCGCCTGTCCGCGATAACATAAGGAACCTTAACGTCATTGACCTTTTCAAATGCGTTGATTATATCGAGAACGGAATATCCTTTGCCCGTGCCGAGATTGTAGGGTATCGCGCCCGTGTTTTTCCTTACCGATTCTATCGCCGCAAGATGTCCCTTTGCAAGGTCAACAACGTGAATGTAATCTCTTACGCAGGTTCCGTCCGCTGTGGGATAATCGTTGCCGTACACCGACAAAATAGGATTTTTGCCCGATGCCACACGCAGGATTATTGGCATAAGATTGTTGGGTATACCGTTGGGGTCTTCGCCTATCTTTCCGCTCTCATGAGCTCCGATAGGATTAAAGTATCTGAGCAGCGCGATGCTCCAGCGGTCGTCCGCTTTGCACAGCTCCCTGCACATATTTTCGATGATAAGCTTTGTGCTGCCGTAAGGGTTGATAGCCGACAGAGGAAAATCCTCGGTCACAGGCACCTTTTCGGGAATACCGTAAACGGTAGCCGAGGAGCTGAACACCAAACGTCTGCACCCGAATTCCTCCATAACCTCCAGCAGCGCAAGAGTGGAATCTATATTATTTCTGTAATACATAACAGGCTTCTGACAGCTTTCGGCTACCGCCTTGTAGCCCGCAAAGTGTATTACCTCCTCGATAAAGCATTCTCTGAAGATTTTTCGCAAAAGCTCCTTGTCGGCAACGTCGCCCTCGTAAAAGCCGAAGCCCTTGCCCGTAATGTCCTGAATCGCGTTGATAACTCCGGGCTTTGAATTGTAAAAGTTATCTATTACAATTACGTCCTCGCCCGCTTCCAAAAGCTCCACAACAGTATGAGAGCCGATAAAACCCGTACCGCCTGTTACTAAAACTGCCATAACGACCTCCGAAAATAATTATTTTATCTTATTTATACCAATCCCATTTTAAACTGACGTAATACCCACAGTTTAATACTAATATCTGTTTAAAAAGTGGATAAAATGGCTTTTTAAACAGATATTAGTGTTTAGGGTGTAACTCTGTTTTGACGGTAGACTTTGTTATGTTTTGTCTACCGTCAAAACAGAGATTAGTATAAAATGGGATTTCACCCGAAACACTAATCCCACAATTATAACAGGGATCAGTATTAAGTATACCCTTATTTTCGGCAAAAGTCAATATTATCAATGGAAATTTGCGGAATTTTTGAGTAAAGCCTTTTTCATAAATGTACATAACATATTGCAATTACATCTTTAAAATTTTTAAAAAAATGTGAAATTTTGTTGACTTAAGTAAAATAAAGTGATAAAATAGAAATAATTAGATATATACCTTTCATTATATTAGAGAAAATTTTGTAGGGTAAAAAAACACAAAGTAAAATAGATGATTTGCTTAAATAATTTATCCAACAATCTAAAATGCAAATTACTCTGTTTTTTCTACTTATCAAAAATTTACGGTTCGTAAATTCCCAAGTGGATTTCTAATCATTGCTCATGCTAAATTTTCACTATACCTATAAACTGTATACGAGGAGATTTTAAATGAAATGACAGGGACGTCAATAGCATAACAAATTTAGGAGGGAAAAAATATGGCAACACCAAGAGTATTTATAAGTTCAACATATTATGACTTACGTCATGTAAGAGAAGACATAGGCAATTTTATTAAATCTTTAGGATATGACCCTGTAATGCATGACAAAGGAGGAGTTACTTATGCTCAGACGGAAACATTGGAAAGTTCTTGTTACAGTGAATTGCAGAACTGTGATATAGTAGTTTGTATTATTGGAAACAAATACGGCACTAAATCACAAGATGGTGACTTATCAATAACTATGAATGAGTTGATGTCAGCAATTAAAGCAAGAAAAAAAATCTATATCTACGTTCTAAAGGAGGTTGATATAGAAAATCGAACTTATTTGAAAAACAAAGACAAGGATTTTGATCCGGCAAGTGTTGATAATATAAAGATACATCAATTTATAGCTGAAATAAAAGATAATATTAAGAACCATCCTATTGAAACATTCGAAAACATTTCCGACATAACCGATAATCTCAAAAAACAATTTGCAGGATTGTTTCAGCGATTATTAAGTAATGACGCATCTGTCACAGAAACCAAAACCGCATATGATTTACAATCTTCGGCAGATACAATACAAAATTCAATTAAGATATTTAACGAAGAGATGGAGAAGTTTTGGGTAAAGTTTGATTCAACATTTTTTGCACCAAATAATGTAATTAGATATTTACAAAAGTTATTGGGATATACTGATTTTTTTCCGTTCATTTCTAATAAAAAAGCTTTAATTGAGTATTTAAATTCCATAGGTTTTTATGAAATAAATGAAGAAAAAGAAGATGACTATACCACATATGTAAAATCTGATTACATAATAGAAAAAGATTTTGAATTAAAATTAACGAATAGGTTGTTTGATAACGAAGATAAAATCAATAAAAAAATTCCCTCGGCTGAATTAAGTAAATACATTATTTATAAGGAATATGATTTTTCAGACGAATATTTGGATTTGGATTTTGATGACGAGGATGAATATGAGGAGGATGATGATGTTGTTGATGTAGATTTAGATGAATCTAATTTTTCAAAGCATAAGTGAATTACTGAATTATATATATTAAAAATATCCGTAATCCTATAAAGCAGTTAAAATATACGATGACATATTTCAAACTCATAATGGCATTCCACCAAATTTCATGTAAAAATAATTCTCAATTCATACAAATAAAAAAACTACTTTTAAAAAATTATCCTTATCTATTTTTACCTCAAATGTCTCCCCCTCGGCTTCCTCAAAATTTCCCTAACAAGCAGCAGTCCTATCCCCTCCGCAAATGAACAAACGCAAACCGCGGCAAAATGCACTATCCCGTTATCTATAAAAAGCCTTTCCAAGCCCAACGCCTTTGCCTCTCCTCTTACGGCAATGATAGTAATTGGGTGTATAATATAAACGATAAGCGCAAGCCCGCTGATATATTTTTTACGTTTCCCCTTGAATCGTACGAGAATATTAAACAAAAACCACATCAGCGGCACAAGAAATACATACATGCTGTCATGCCGCTGCAAATTAAAATTACGCAGTATAAGTGCTTCGGCAAGCATAAGGCCAAAGGAAACGGCCGCGCATACAAGATCGGTGCCGAGCCTGCCGCCGTGACTGCTTCCACTCTCCGAAAAGCCGCTGTTCTCCGTTTTCTTCCCCTTTTTCCCGACAACACCTCCCAGCAGCATAAACAGCGGTGCAAAGAAAATCCCGTTTCTGGTATAATCAAACACGGCAAAAATGCAGTCATACACGGCTTTTAAAGGCGCAATACCCGAAATAACCCCGTAATAGCTGTCGCCAAGCAGACCTATTATGTAAAGAAATAAAAATATAACCAAGGATTTGCCGTACCCCGCTTTCCGTACCGCAAAAAAGACAACAGCACCTCCCAAAGCGGAAGCGGGAAGATACCACAAATGATAAAAGGTACCGTCAAAAAATATATCCTTTAATATGTTTAAAAACAAGTTATCCGCCGAAAAATAGCCGTTATAAACGTTCGCGGGAAGATACAGCAGAATTGAGACAAGGTATACCAAAAGCGTTTTTTTGAGGAATTTTTTCAGCCTTTTAATGTCCGCGCAGCCGTCGGACAGAAGAAAAAAACCGCTTGTCATAAAGAAAAACGGAACGGCTGTCCGCGCGATAACACGGGTCAGGATATAATCCCCCGTCGGACAGCACAGCTCCAAGGGAGAAGTGTGGATTGTTATTACAAGGACGGCCGCAATAATACGAAAAAAATCTATCCCTTTATATCCGAGCTTATTTGTCATTCTTTTTCACCGTTGCAATAAAGCCGTCCCGGTTGTTTCCCGAAACAGTAAGGCTTTCCTTTTCCGAAAGAGGTATTTTCTTCTCTCCCGACCCTGCGTCGAATTTAATGTAAAATACTTCCCCGGCATCGTCCGCGTTGAAGCTTAACCTGTTGTAAAAGCCGTATTCTCTGATATAATCGGTGTATTCCTCAAGGGTAAGCCCTTTTTCCTCCATTATCTTCGAATGAGGCGCGCCAACATAGCGAAAATGCCACGGCTCAAACGATATTCCCGTAATATTTTCCTTTTCCTTGGGATAACGCTGTATAAATCCGTACTCCGCGGCAATTTCTCTGAATTGCTGACATATTCCTTCAAAAGGAAAATCGGGTCTGATAAAATCTATACTGTCGCTTTTCAATGCAAGGTCTACTGCCAGACCCGTTTGATGCTCGCTGTGATCGGGCAAGGCCACATACTGTTTTGTAAACTCCTCTCCGTTTTCGTACAGAGACATTTTGTATATTTCGCTTTGCTCGCTCCTTGAACGAAATCCGCTTACCAAAACTATTTTATCCTCCGCCTTGATTTTCTTTAACGCTTCCTTTAAACGATTAGCGGCCTCCCTTTGCAAAAACACATTTGGTGCGGCTTCGGAAAGATCTATGCTTTCGCCGTTTTTTATTCCGTATTTTTCGTTTACAAGTATCAGGCTGCCCTTGTATATTTCCTTTTCCGTCAGTATAAGCTCTTCTTTTTTCATTTTAAATAGGGTTCAAGTATCTTGTCCAGCATAGCTTCAAAGGACAGACCTATTCCTTTCATCATATTGGGGAAACGGCTGTGGGAGGTAAAGCCGGGGATAGTGTTTACCTCGTTGAATACTATTTCGCCGCAGGGAGTCAAAAACATATCGACCCTTGCAAAGCCCGAGCAGCCCAAAAGCTCAAAAATTTTAACGGCGGTGCTTTGTATTCTTTTTTCCGTTAAGCCGTCCACTCTTGCGGGCATATGGATTTTAGAGGTTTTTAAGGTGTACTTTTCCGTGTAGTCGAAAAAGTCGGCTTCCAGCTCTATTTCGTCAACTCTGCCCACAATAAAGCCGTCGGTCCCCATAATTGCGCAGCCCACCTCGCAGCCCTCGATATTTTCCTCGGCAAGCACTTCATCATCATAGCAAAAAGCAAGGCTTAAAGCCGCCTGAAGCTCGTCGACGCTTTTGATCTTGCTTACCCCGTAGGACGACCCTGCCCGTACGGGCTTTACAAAAAACGGATATGACAGCTCAGAAAGCTTTTTCCTCATCTCGTCGGTGACGGGCCGCTTTAAAAGCACCGATCTCGGCACTTTTATGCCCGCCGCTTCAACCAAGGCATGCGCCCTGTGCTTATCCATACAAAGGGCGGAGGACAGCGAATCACAGCCTACCACATCTATTCCCGCAAGCTCAAACAAGCCCTGGACCGTACCATCCTCCCCGTTCTTTCCGTGAAGAACGGGAAAAGCAAGGTCAATATCGATCGGCCCCGACCCGTTCCCGTCAAGCTCTATCAATCCTTTTTTCCCTCGGCTCACCGAAACCGCGACGGGTATAAGATTTTCCCTGTCGCTCTCCCAAGCGTCATTTTTTATATTTGAATAATCGCCGTTATACCGATACCAATCACCTTTTTCGGTAATACCTATCGGTATTATATCAAGCTTTTCTTTGTTCAGCCCTTTTAAAACCGAATACGCGGACTGTAAGGAAACCCCGTATTCGCTTGAACAGCCGCCGAAAAGCACGGCTGTTTTTTTCCTGTTCATTTTTATGATCATTCCTTTCTTTTGCCTTGCCTCATAAATTAAGAAAAATTTACATTATCGGGCAAAGGATATGTTATCTCGCAAAGATTTCTGTATAAACAAAACGCTTTTGTTTCGCCGCTTTTCATGTTTGTTTTTACACAGTCAACGGTGCAGTCCAGAAAGGTTTTCCCTTCTTTTTTGCGGTAATGCTTTTCCTTGTTGAATATATCATATTCAAACTCCCGCTCACTGTCCGACAGTATACAGCCCTTTATTATGTCCTGCTCGCCGTCAAATTCTATAAGTATCTGAAACGTGCTGTCGGTACCGTTATACGCCTGTAAATCCAGCCAGCCCTCGTGTATCGTGGCGTCCGTACCCGAGGGCAGCTCCTCGGAAGCGGAGGGAAAGGCTTCGACCGTGTGCGGGTGCCGCTCGGTTATTTCCAAGGGTGTATGCAAAAACAGCCAGAACAGCAAATTGCTTAGCTGACACAGTCCGCCGCCGTAAGCTCCCTGTATTTTCCCGTCCGTCAGATCAAGTCCGTCTTTGTAGGGTGTTTTCTTATCGGCGTCCTTTGCCGCCCACCAAAATGAAAAGGTTTCTCCCGGTCTTATTAAAATATGATTGATTTTTCCGCCCGCCAGCTTAAGGTTGTATGCCTTGTTATACTGATACTGTATATCAAAGCCGCTTTTTCGGTTTATCATGCCGCAGGAGTATTCAAAAAGCTTGTAGGGAAGAACGTCGGGAAAAATATTCTCGGACCAGTTGGTTCTGCTTAGCTTCATTTTAAGGTAAAAGCACTTTTTCCTTTGCCAAAGCCTTAGGGGAAGCAAAAAAGGGAATATCTGAGTTAATCTTTTTCGTGACATTGTTTTTCTCCTAATAAAAAAATAACACTTTCATTTGTGATGATTTAAGTTTATCACAAATGAAAGCGTTGTTTATTTGTTTTTTTAAAAGAAAAGTTTAACTTTTTATTTTTAAATTCTTACGATTTTAATAATTCTTGATTTTCCGTCATAACCGCAATTTGCTTTTTCACGGGAGCAATAACCGGAACGGGAGCGCGCACGGGTGCGGAAGTGGGAACGGTAACGGTAAATTCCACGGTTTCGTCCTCGCTTTTTGCCTCAATGGTGCCTCCGTGCAGCTCAACTATCTTTTTGGCTATGGCAAGACCAAGTCCCGCCCCGCCCTTGTTCGTACCTCTCGAGCTGTCTAAGCGGAAAAACTGCTCAAACAGCCTTCCGAGCTTTTCGGGAGGAATCGTGCTGCCTCGGTTGGATACGCTGATCGAAATCACGCCGTCAAGCTGCCGTACGTTTATATCTATGGAGGTGTTTTCGTAGCTGTAAAACACCGCGTTGCGCAGCAGGTTGTCAACCACTCTTTGCAGCTTGTCCGCGTCGCATTTCAGCATTACATTTTCAGCCGCGTTAAGCTTATAGGTAAGATTTTTTTCGCTTAACATAGGCTGAAACTCATAAGCGGACTGTTCAAGCAGCCTTGTTAAATTAACATTGCTGTACTGCAATTCAATATCGGTAAGGTTAAATCTTGTTATCTCGAAAAATTCGTTTATTAAGTCCTCTAATCTTTGCGCCTTATCAAGAGAAATATTAAGGTACTTTTCCCTTGATTCCTCCGAAATTTGTTTTTCGTCCCGAAGCAGGGTCAGATATCCGATAACCGAGGTCAAAGGAGTTTTTAAATCATGGGCAAGATAAACGATCAGGTCGTTTTTCCTCTGCTCGGACAGCTTTGCGTCAAGAGTTCTTCTTTCAAGAGTACGCTTTACCGAATTAAAACTGTCCTCTATTGCCGCCAATTCTTCGGGAAAATCCGATTCGGCGTAATTGTCCCGCAATAAAAGGCCGAAGCTTCGGCTTATCACATTGACAAAATACGCGTCAAACCGCTTTATGCAGCTTCTGAAAGAAAGCACTAATATAAGGAGTATCAAAGCAACGTAAAACAAAAATTCCCATTGTCTGACTAAGTGATAAAAATCAACAACCACCCAATAATCAATTTTGAATATATTTGAAACGGTAGTTACAAAAAACTCTCCGAAATACCCTTGCAGCATCACATAGACAAACTGCGAAAGTCCTATCGCCACAACAGAACCCAGTACCGAGTATATTATAAACCTGATGGTGAGCTTTCTTCTGAACGCCACGAAGCCCTTTTGATTCTTTTTATTTTTCAATTGTATACCCCACTCCCCACACGGTTTTTATAAACTTAGGGTTTCTCGACGGTTCGCCTAACTTTTCCCTGAGTCTTGCGATATGCGCCATAACGGTATTGTTGCTGTCCAGATACTTTTCACCCCACACCGATTCGTAAAGCTCCTCCGACGGCACGACCTTTCCCCTGTGCTCGCAAAGATACCACAGGGTCGAAAATTCGATAGGCGTCAGGGTAATATCCTTTCCGTAAAGGCTGCATTTATGATTGTCCTTATTTATAACAAGTCCGTTAAAATCAAACTCGTTTATCTCCTTTTCCTGTTCGCCCGTGCCGTTGTACTTTACGTATCTTCTGAGCTGCGCCTTTACTCTTGCCGTTACCTCCAGCGGATTAAAGGGCTTTGTGATATAATCGTCCGCGCCTATGGTAAGCCCCATTATTTTATCCGCATCCTCCACCTTGGCGGTAAGCATAATAATGGGATAGTAATATTTTTCTCTTATTTTTCTGCAAATATGAAAGCCGTCTATGTCGGGAAGCATAACATCGAGAATGGCCAAATCAACGGAATTGTTTTCCGCAAAGCCCAGCGCGTCCACTCCGTTGTAAAATTTATATACTTTGTAGCCGTCATTTTGGAGGTATACCTCTATCAGATCGGCAATTTCCTTTTCGTCGTCAACAATCAATATTGTTTCGCTCATCGGGTCTGACCTGTCCTTTGTTTTTTCTTTATTTTAACACAAAGCTTTTCCGATTTCAACAAAATTTAAAGCCGCAAGGATAATTTAAGAAAAATGTAAGAATTGACATAATGTTTTATACATGTCACGTGCGCAGGTAAACCACACATATTTTAGTAATTTTGTACAAAAATCGTTCCTAAATTTAGACATCATATATTTCCCTATCCATATTGACAAAAACTTAAAAACGCAATATAATATATATTGTTAACGAAAAAAACACAACATATTGTGAAAACCCAACGAGGAAGTACAACTATCCTAAAGGCTGTATACAATAGTTTTACGGTCTTTATTATTTTGCCTAAATATGGCTGAAAAAGAAAGGACAAGGTCATCAATGATAACGAAAATTCAAAAGAGAGACGGCAGAACCGTTCCCTTTAGTGTGGACAAGATCACGGACGCTATTTACAGAGCGGCAAGAGCGGTAGGCGGCAACGACTATTCCTCCGCGGAGGATTTGGCGGAAAAGGTATGCGAAATGCTGGAGCATGACAATTTCAGCAGCTCCAATCCCCCTACCGTCGAGGAGGTTCAGGATACCGTTGAAAAGGTGTTGGTGGAAAACGGACACGCCAAAACCGCAAAGGCATATATCCTTTACCGCGCCGACAGGACCCGTATACGCGAAATGAATACGGGACTTATGAAGATATACGAGGACTTGACCTTTAAGCCCGCCATTGAAAGCGATATGAAGCGCGAAAACGCAAATATAGACGGCGACACCGCAATGGGTACCATGCTTAAATACGGCTCCGAGGGTGCGAAGCAGTTCAATGAAATGTACGTTCTCCCGCCCGAGCAGTCCAAAGCCCACATTGACGGAGACATTCACATTCACGACCTTGATTTCTTTACTTTAACCACGACCTGCTGTCAGATAGACTTGATAAAGCTCTTTAAAAACGGCTTTTCCACAGGTCACGGCTACTTAAGAGAGCCAAACAACATAGGAAGCTATTCCGCTCTTGCCTGCATTGCCATTCAAAGCAACCAGAACGACCAGCACGGCGGACAATCTATCCCCAATTTCGACTATGCAATGGCCGAGGGTATCAAAAAGACCTACAAGCAGCTTTACAAAAAGAACATTATCCGCGGTATCGGCTTTAAAACGGGCAAGACCGATCCGGAAGAGACCGAAAAGGCGGTAAACGAATATATGGACAAGCTTGCCGCCGAAAAGATATTCCCCTCTCTTGCGGACGAATTCGGCTTCTGCGCAAGGGAAAGAGAATACCTCGCCAAAATAACGGGAGACGAAAAGCTTGCGGCAAGCATTCAGGAATATACCAAAAAGCTGACCTTCAAGGAAACGGACAGAGCTACATATCAGGCAATGGAGGCTCTTGTACACAACCTGAACACCATGAACAGCAGAGCGGGCGCGCAAACGCCCTTCAGCTCCATTAACTACGGCACCGACACCTCTATTGAGGGACAAATGGTGATAAAAAATATCCTCCTTGCGGAGGAAGCGGGACTTGGCAACGGCGAGACGCCTATTTTCCCTATCCACATCTTTAAGGTAAAAGAGGGTATCAACTACAACGAGGGCGACCCCAACTACAATCTGTTCAAATTGGCCTGCCGCGTCAGCGCAAAGCGTTTGTTCCCCAACTTTTCCTTTATCGACGCGCCCTACAACCTCCAATACTACAAGCCCGGCGATTACAACACCGAGATAGCGTATATGGGCTGCCGTACCCGCGTAATCGGCAATGTTTACGACCCCGAACGCGAAATAGTATGCGGCAGAGGAAACTTAAGCTTTACCTCCGTCAATCTTCCCAGATTGGGTATATTGGCAGAGCATGACGTGGTTAAATTTTTCGAGCTTCTGGAAGAAAAAATGGACCTTGTGGTGGAGCAGTTAAAGTACCGCTATAAAATACAGGCTCAGAAAAAGGTGCGCAACTATCCTTTCCTTATGGGACAGGGCGTTTGGATAGATTCCGATAAGCTGGGTACGGACGACAGCATTGAGGAGATATTGAAGCACGGCACACTGTCTATGGGCTTTATCGGACTTGCGGAGTGCTTAAAGTCTCTTATCGGAGTTCATCACGGCGAAAGCAAGGAAGCGCAGGAGCTGGGCTTAAGAATCATCGGCAGAATGAGACAGCGCATGGACGAGGAAAGCAAGAGAACCGGAATGAATTTCTCGCTGCTTGCAACTCCCGCCGAGGGTCTTTCGGGTACGTTTATCAGAAAGGATCAGAAACGCTTCGGAGAGATCAAGGGCATTACCGACAGAGAATACTATACCAACTCCTTCCACGTGCCCGTTTACTATAATATCGACGCGTTCAGCAAGATAAAGCTTGAAGCACCCTACCACGCCTTGACCAACGCGGGACATATCAGCTATATCGAGCTTGACGGCGACCCGCTGCAAAATCTTGAAGCCTTCGAACAGGTCATTCGCTGCATGAAGGAAAGCGGCATAGGCTACGGCTCTATCAACCACCCCGTTGACCGCGACTCTATCTGCGGATATACGGGAATTATCGGGGATATTTGCCCTAAGTGCGGACGCAGAGAGGAAGAGCATGCGGTGGATACGGAAAGAGTCAAGAGGATAAAGGAATAAAGGACACCTATAAAAAGAAATATCTATGAGCATTACGAAAAATATCCAATCGGAAACCGCAATATGTCGAATGGCTTTGTCCGCGTTTCCGCAAAAGCGTATGGAATCATGCACAGAGCTTACTGAGGGCATGTGCAATGCCGCCTACCTTGTGAAATTCTCGGACGGAAGCAAAAGCGTTCTGAAAATCGCTCCCGGGGAGAATAAGGGGCTTCTGTCAAATGAAGTAAACATGATGGACGCGGAAGTAAAAGCAATGGACATCGTGGGAAAAAGCGGTCTTATAAGGGTGGCGGAGGTTCAGTATTACGATACCTCCAAAACAATTTGCAGCAGCGACTATTTCTTTATGGAAGCGATCGAAGGACAGAGCTTTTTCACTGCAAAGGAAAGCATGTCCGAGGAAGAAAAACGGAGATTGAATTACGAAATTGGACGTACAGAAAGAAAGCTTACGGCTATTCAAGGGGAAAAATTCGGACTTCTGGGAGACGAAAAGCATCGATATACATATTTGTTTGATTTTGTTTATCGCTTGATTTCAAATGTATTGTCTGATGCCATAAAGAAAAAAATTGTGATAGGTGTGGAGTCCGAGGATATTTTGGCGAGGCTGGAACAGGACAGATATGTTTTTGACGCGGTATCCAAACCTACATTGGTGCATTGGGATATGTGGGAAGGCAATGTTTTTGTAAAAGACGGGCAGATCAGCGGTATCATTGATTGGGAGCGCGCCATGTGGGCAGAGGCTTTCTTGGACGACCGTTTTCGCAGACACGCAAGAAACCGCGAATTTCTGAAAGGATACGGACAGGAGAATTTTTCAAAAGAGGAAATGCGCCGTATTTGCTGGTACGATGTGCTGCTGTACCTTACGATGATGACGGAGGGAGCGTACCGCGGGTATCCCGATGACGGGCAGTATCAATGGACAAAACCGTTATTTGAGGATTCATGGAAGGAACTGCAAATTTGAAATATAAACAAGAACCATAACGGGAACAGCCTTTCAAAAAATGAGTACATAACGAAATCAAAACGCCGAGAACGTGCATAAACACTATGTTTTGCACATTCTCGGCGGTTTCTTATACCAATCCCTTTTTAAACTGACGAAATACCCACAGTTTAAAAAGGGATTGCACCCTAAACACTAATCCAACAGTTTTAAAAGGGATTAGTATTATACTAATATCCGTTTGGACAGTAGATAAAATCTACTGTCCAAATCCTTCGGCTTTGCCGAAGGTGCGACGATAGTCGCAGGTTATGTACGTTCAATACAAGCAAAAATGTTTAAACAATTTCTCCCTTAACCTGCTGACTTCTCTTGATCTTCCTCGAGGTAGTTTTTTCAAACTCCGTATTTCTTATCCTTATGCGATGTATGGCCTTTGAGGACGGAAGAGCCTTATTGAGCTGCTTAACCTTTTCTTTGACCTCTGTAACCGCTTCCTCCTCGGTTTTACCCTTGTAAAGCTCGTTTCCTAAGTACAGCTCTATCGTCAGAAGCTCGTCCTCGGAATACACCATAAGCTCCTGAGCTATCTGTAAGGCCTCTGCCTTGTTTTCAAGCTCCTCGGGAGAAACGTTTTCGCCGTTTGAAAGAATTATCAGATTTTTCTTTCTGCCTGTGATAAACAGACGGTTTTCTTCGTCAACATATCCCAGATCGCCCGTATACAGCCAGCCGTCCTTAAGCGTTTCGGCGGTGGATTTTTCGTCCTTGTAATAGCCTTGCATTACCGAACCGCTCTTTACGGTTATTTCGCCGTCCACTATCCTTACCTCGCAGCCCTTTACCACCGTTCCCACGTCGCCCACGGACTTGCGGCTCAAATCTCCGGTCGTTATTCTCGGCGAGCATTCCGTCATTCCGTAGCCCTGTGCGATAGTTACACCAAGCTCCTCATACGCCGTGATAAGCTCGGGATTCAGATACGCGCCGCCGCTGTATATTACCTTAAGTCTGCCGCCCAGCGCGCTCTTTGCGATAGCCTGTATCGGAATATCGGGATTTGCCTTTGCGGCGGTTTTGATCTGCTTATAAACAGTTGCGGCGATCATTGGCACAAGCAAAATTATTGTGGGCGCGAACAGCTTAAGATTTTGCGCCACCTTAAGCAAAGAATCGTTTACACATACCGTTGTTCCGTACCGAAGCGACAGCAGTATATCGCAGGTAAAGCAGTATATATGATGAATGGGGAGTACCGTAAGCAAAACGTCCTCGCTTGTGCTCTCGTTTTCGCAGCAAAAAACATTGTCCGTAAAATTGCCGTGAGACAGCATTACGCCCTTTGCTTTTCCCGTTGTTCCCGACGTGAATAAGATCGCCGCAAGCGTCTTTTCGTCGGGCAGCTCGGAAGTCTCAAGAGCTTTGGGCAGGTACTTTTCAAGCACTCTCCCCATCGTTGGAGTATCGCCCTCCGTTTTATCCGACAGGGAAACGAACTCCTTTATATTCGGGCAATTTGCCTTAAACGCGGGAACGGCGGCCGAAAATCTTTCATCGTAAAACAAAATGTCAACATCCGCCCGTGCCAAAAGCTCGCATATATCGGCGGGAGCAAGCTGCGCGTCAATAGGCACTGCGGTGCTGCCCCCGATCATTGTGCCGATATATGATACCAAATAGTTATAGCTTGTAGGACCTATAACTCCCGCGTGAACCGTTCCGCCGAATTTATCCTTCAAAAAATCGGTGATCTTAAGCGCGTCTGCGTAAAACTCTCCGAAGGTCTTTTCACTGATGCCGTCTCCGCATTTTTCCTTAACGAAAATATTGCTTCCGTAATTGCTCTGCGCGTCGCTGACCAAATCAAATAATGTTTTCATAATTATAATCTGCCTTTCTTTTTGAGGAGTGCTGCTGCCAAAAGCAGCAGCACGACGGGTTTTAAAAAAACCGATTATTCGGGTTCTTTAAAGCTTAACCTTTCAGCTTCTCAATATAATCAATCGCGTCGCCCACGGTAGCAAGATCGATTATTTCCTCTTCGTTAACGTGAATATCGTACTTTTCCTCGACTTCACCCAAAAAGCTCATAAAATCGAACGAGTTAAAGCCCAGATCGTCGACGAACTTGCTTTCCAATGTTATGGCATCGGCGTCCGCCTCAACATAATTGCATATCATTTCCTTAAGCTCTTCAAACATAATTAAAACCGTTCCTTTCCTTTAAATCATTTCCAGAATCTGACCGATAGTTCTGTTTTTGTCCTCGATCCCTCTGAACAAAACGCGGCAGTAATAGTAATACAGAAATTCCATTTCCTTATCGCTTACCACGTCTTTTTTGTATTCAAAATTGAAATTCAGACCGTTATCCTCGGGGCGGTGCATTACCGTCAGGTACAAGGGCTGTGCCGCCACTCCGTTTGAATACCAGAAGGTCTTATAATCAATATCGGGCAGCTCGGTATTTTTTTCTCTCAGCGTCAAGGGCTGATAGGTGAGAGAAATACTTTCGTAGCTTGCTCCGGGAGCAAATTTGCGGTATTTCGCCCTTTTCATTGTAAGCTCGATAGGGTCGTAGTTTGCGTGTCTGAAAATCCTGTTTTGCTCCGTTTGAATAGTCCTTATTCCTTCAATAAAGGTCTGTTCGGGCTGTAAGATCGTGCGCAGCGGGAAGAAGTGGATCCTTGTGCCGCCGCTGTACTTTTCCAACAGCGTTCCGCGCCTTGCCACGTTGGTTTTTACCGAAACGTCCTTTTCGTCGTTGTTGAACTTTGAAAGCACGGTTCTGAGTCCCATAAGCAGCAGACCCGCCATTGTGACCTTGTTTTCCTCGCAGAATTTCATCAGCCTTGCGGAAGGCTCTCCCTCCAGGTGATAAACCGAAATTGCCGCGTCCAGTGTGCTTGATGTGATAACCGCGCTTCTGAGATCGGGATTTCCGCTTTCCCTGCGCTGAGTGATCAGTCTGCCCGGACCCGTAAAGTCGGTATATATGGGCTCATCGCGTTCGATCTCGTTTTTCCAGAATTCCTCGTCCCTTTTACGCACCGCGCTGCCCTCCGCTTCGTATTCCAGATCGTGCCGGACGGCCTTAATATACGACTGTAAAGGCTTTGGCTGAGGATAATCGTAAACCCTTGCGCAGTAAAGCTCCAGCACCAATTTGTTGAACCCGATGATCGAGCTGGAATCCATGGTCATATGGTCAACCTTAAGATAAATTCCGTTGTAGCCGCCCGGATATTTTATCATAACAACAGTGTTCATTGGAGAATTGTAACGCTCAAAGGGCTTATGGGTCCAATTGGTCATCTCGGCGTGAGCGTCCTCCTCGCGCCAGTGAGAGAAGTCAAAAAAACCTATCTCTCTTTCATCAAACGGAACGACATATTGATAAACCGTGCCGTCCTCGTCCTCCACAAAACGCAGCCTCATCGAATCAAAGCCCGCAATTGCCTCCTTTATGCACTGCTTTAATATCCCGAAATCCACGTCCTGCTTGATATACAGCCCGGTGCCGATATTAAGCACCTGCGGCTTTGCAAATTTGATTGTGTAGAAATGCAGTCTTTGCGCGGCGGTGAGCGGATAACACTGCATCACCGTACCATTGATGTTAAATTCCTTCATTTGTATAATCCACCTTTCTTCTTGAAGCGTGCCGATATGCCGGGGCATCAGCATGACGGGTCTGATACTAATTCCCAATCAAAGTATAGACAAATTATGTTGTTGATTGGGAATTAGTGCTTTGGGTGTAATTGAAAATCATATTGCAGACCCTGTAAAATATTGTCTACAATATGATTTT
>JAAVIF010000018.1 GCA_014799365.1 Oscillospiraceae bacterium | reverse complement strand
GGGGGAGAGTGTCGGAACAAGCTCCGCAAACACTTAATCTTTCTTTATTTCAAAATTAAAGCTGTTATTCATCGCTTTTTCGGAGCTTGTTTCGGCTTCGCCCCCCTTTCCGAGACTTTTTGCTTGCAAAAAGTCTCTTAGTCACCCTTAAGCCCCGCGCGGGAGCGCAAATTGCACCTTTTTCAAGGTCAAAGAGAACACTACATAAAACGCAGTTTTAAAAAGGCATTTCGCCGACTGAGAAAATTTTGGGGAAACTTAAATAAAAAACGCTGTTGCAAACTTACGGTAAAAGTGATATAATAAAAGACACCGTTTTAATCGCAACGAAACACTGTTTCAAAATTAAATTACCGGCATACTTAACCGAAGCTCTGAGAATGGTGCTTATGGTGAGTTTTAAATCATGTCTATGGCATAATTATAAAAAAAGTTAAAAATAAAAGTAAAGGAAAAAACATGCGAATTTTAGTAACATCGGACAGTCACGGAAATTACAGAGCGTTGATGAAGGCAGTTGAGGCAGGAAAGCCTTTCGACGCGTTTATTTTCTTGGGTGACGGGGAAAAGGATTACGGGATAGTAACGCGCAATATGGCGGGAATAAGCACCTACCGCGTCAGAGGAAACAATGATTGGGACACCTCGATCGTGCTTTCCTCGGTGGTAGAGATCGGTTCCCACAAGCTTTTTCTAACCCACGGAAACAACTACGGTCTGTGGCAGGGGTATGAACGCCTTATAAATGCCGCGAACCAAAACGGCTGTCAGGCGGCTCTTTTCGGTCATACTCACTGCCGTCATTACAGCTTTGAAAACGGTGTGCATTTATTTAATCCCGGCAGCGCGGCTCTTCCACGTGACGGCAGGCCCCGTTCCTACGGAGTGATCACGGAGGAAAACGGCAGGCTTGATTTTTACCATTACGATATAGATTAAATCGGGGTTTTTATGAACGGATTTTTCGGACATTTAAAAACAGTTCTTAAGCATAAGCGGCTTGTGTGCGGTTTTTGCTTTAAATGCGGCTTATATCGGCAGGGGCTTACTCACGATCTTTCAAAGCTTTCTCCCACCGAATTTATTCCCGGTGCAAGATATTTTAGCGGAAAACGCTCACCGAACGAACAGGAACGCACAGAAAAGGGTTACAGCTCCGCGTGGCTGCACCACAAGGGAAGAAACAGACATCATTGGGAATACTGGAACGATTATAAAAGAGGCGTGGGTATAATCCCCGTTGAAATGCCGCTTAAATACACGGCGGAAATGTGCTGCGACAGGATAGCCGCCTGTCGTGTCTATCACGGAAAAAGCTATAAGCAGGGTGACGCGCTCGAATATTTTATTACAAGCAACGCGCCTAAGCTTATGCACCGCGCTACCGCGGATAAGCTAAGAGAATGGCTGACCTTGGTAAAGGATATAGGCGAGGATGAGACCTTTAAAATAATAAAGGAAGATATAAAAAAAGAAAAGCGGCTTAAAAAAGATAATCGTTAATTGCTTACGGCTGACCGACTACATATAAATATTAAAATAAACTCAAATTATCACCGCACAAGGGTCGATCTTCGGCCTTGTGCGGTGATGCTGTAATTTAAATTTATAATTTCATATTAACCCCATTTTTTATACTATATATTGAAAGTTTTTACACCCAATCACCAACTTTCAATTGAAAAATAAATCATACCTTAAAGAAATATATATGGTATTTTTTTCCACACTATCCCAAATTTCCTATTATATAGCGTTTTTTCGGAATTTATGCTTGTATTTTTTACTGCGTTAAAGTCTCTGTACCGCCTTTTCGGTAAAAATGCCGAATAAAAATCCCACAATTTCAAAAAAACGCCAATTTTCACTCAAAAAACAAAAGGTTACAAAACGGTAACAAAATAGCAGCAGAAATATTTTGTTTATTTTGCACAATTTCCACGGGTGTTTTTATTTGACATTTCCTAAAAAAAGAGTTATACTAACTACGGAAAAGAAAAAAAGAACATTTTTTATGCTATTATCTCCCACGGCGGTAATTGTACATTGATTAAATTTATATGGAAATATTAAGTCAAGACCGCCGATTTAAAATTTACACTTTATAATAGTAATTTAGGGAAAATACTTACAGGAGGATTTATGAAATCCAAATTTCAAACAAAAGTCCTGAAGCTTATTATTAAAATTCAGAAAAAAAAGAACATACTTAAAAATCACGCCGCGGTAAGCCTGCTTTTGGGTCTTGCTTCGGTAAGCGTCATGTTTCTTATGACGGGTGCGCTGTATTTCAGAAACGAAGCCCGTATTTATGACGGCGGCGAAGTATTCCGCACCTTTACAATGTATGATACGCTTGAAGAGATCTTAGAAGAACAGAACATTGTAATAGGCGAATATGACCGGGTTGATTTCGGCGGGATAACCGACGGGGAAGCGGATATAGTTATTCACCGTTCCCTGAATATTCCTATTGAGGCTGACGGCAGCATGGTTTTGGTGGAATGCGCTTATGACGAGACCGTTGGGGATATTATTAAGCGTTCGGGAATAGTTATCGGGGAACAGGACGTTGTAGAGCCTGCCTATGATATTGTCTGCGCCGAGCTTGACGGCTCGGTGGAGGTATACAGGGGATACCCCGTTTATGTTGAAGCCGACGGAAAAATAACGGAGCTTTCCGCTTATTATCAGACGGCGGAACGGCTTCTCGAGAGAGCCGGTATTGAGCTTTTGCAGGACGACTTTATCGACTGCGATTTCGATAAGGTTATCGAGGAGGGCGGCACCGTTACCGTTACAAGAGTAAGGTATGAGGAAATAGAGACCTACGAGGTAGTACCTTACAGCACCGTTACCGAAAAAAGCAATCTTGTTTCAATGTATACCAGTGAGGTAACGCAAAAGGGCGTTAACGGCACTCGTACCAATACAAGCAGGGTCAAGTATATAAACGGCGTGAGAATAAGCGAGACCGCCATAGGCTCGGAGGTTACACAGGAGCCCGTAAACGAGATAATAAGCGTAGGCACGGCCTTAAGAACGCCTTACAGCAAAAAGGACTCGTCAAGCCTTGTGCTTGAAAACGGTCTGCCCGTTAATTACGATTCCGTTATCACGGGAAAATCCGTTGCTTATACCGCACCTATCGGAAGCGGTACGGCAAGCGGAAGAAAGCTTGAGATAGGCACGGTGGCTGTCGACCCCAATGTAATTCCCTACGGCTCCGAGCTGTATATAGTAAGCACCGACGGCAGCTATGTTTACGGCTATGCTATTGCGGCGGATACGGGAGACCTTACTCCCAACGGAGTTCTGGTTGACCTTTATATGGGCAACACTGAGGATTATTATCCCGTTTCTGTGGATTACGGTGCTAAGCAGGTCAATATTTATGTGCTGAGCCGCGGATAATTTTTAAAGAAAACAGTATATGAAAAACCGACTGCCAAAATGATGCGGTCGGTTTTTTTATAAATCATGATGATTATATTTTTTGCTTGACTCGATTAAAATCACATGTTATAATTTATTCAGTGAGGTGAAGAACAGTGAGTATAAGTGATTTGATACAAAAGTGGAGTGGAATTAACAAAACATCTAAAGTGTTGATTATCACTGATGATAATCAAAAAAATATTGCGGATTCAATAAAAGACGAGAAAATCTATAATGTTCAAATAGAATATTTTACTAAGAAAAATGAATTTTTTGATTTACTGAAATCATTAAAAAGTAGTGATTTAGTTATGGTATTATTATCTATTGATACATATATGAAATCGGGAGTCAACGAGTATTTTACCGCGTTTGGAAAACCTGATTGGGTAATGGCAAAATACATCTTTATAAGACTTGACATTTCTAAAGAATCGTTGCTGCAAGGACTGTCGACAGATAAAGAAATTGTATACAGTAAGATTGAAGAAATGAATCGTTTTGATTCTGAGAAGACAATTACCGTTACAAGTGAAAGCGGAACGGATATATCATTCAGAACTTGTCCGTTCACTACATGTTCACATGAGATTACCGCCAATGGAGGGATAGCTTTTCTTCCGCCGTCAGAAACTTCATCTGAAGTTATTGCCGATACCGCAAACGGAAAGATTGTTGTTGATATGACGGTAGGACAACTTTATCATTTCGGCAAACTTATAGGAAATTTCGGACTTGTGTCGAACCCCGTTACGATTACGGTTCAAAATGGATTTATTGTTGATATTGAAGGCGATAACATGGCAGTTGAATTTAAAAAGAGTTTATTTAATTTACCGATAGAGTGCCGAAAGATCGTTGAGCTTGGTCAAGGGTTATCTAAAATGGAACCCGTCGGTTTGATCGGTGTTGATGAAAGCATAATTGATTCCTGTCATTTTGGGTTTGGAGACGGCTGGAAATGTGGAACACATTTGGATGTTGTTATTAAGAATCCTACTATTAAGCAAATATAGTGATTATGAAATCAAAAAACCTGCTGCAAATCAAGTATTTGCGGCAGGTTTTGTTTGCTATATCACAGACAGGACTCTTATTTTAGAATATTTTAAGTGAAGAAATATTATTACGTTATTCTCAGGTTAACAAAAAATTAAACGCAATAACCGCAGTCGTCTCCAAAACAATAATAACGGGAAATCCCACGGCAAATTTTCTTTTGCGCGTCTTATGCCGTATAAGCTGCATAATAATATACATCACAAGCGCACCGCCCAAAATGCCGAAAGTCATAAGTATTTTTTCGGGTACTCGGTGACGCTTCGCGATCTTGGCGGCAATTTTGTCATACACCGTCAAGATCAAGCCGATAACGCTTACCGCGAGAAAATATGCAAGCTGTATTTTTACGGTTTGGGGCATTGCGCCTTCTCCTTTTTATTCGTCATCATCCTCGTCATCGTCTTCTTCTTCGTCCTCCTCATCGTCATCATCATCTCCGATATAAGCCGCTCTTGCGTACGGTGAATTTTCAAAAAGAACGTCCGAAACCGTTTCCATTAAATTAAGATACTGCATTTTCTTTATCCAAGGCTTAGGCAGCTTTTTAAAGCCGTACCACACGCCCAATATACCGCCCGTTATCGCTCCGCAGGCTGCGCTGTCGCCGTCGTGATTTGCCGCAAGCTCTATCGCGAACTTGAAATTTGTTTGATGAACTATCGCGCTGTAAACCGCTATGGCAAGACAGGAGATCGCGCTGAAGCCGTCTCCCAGCTCGCTTATTCCTTCCTGCGGATCTATGTCCTCATTTCCGGCCAGATCGATCGCCGTTTGCAGCATGTTATAGGTATTTTCGTTTTCGGGGTATGCGGCAAGAAGTGCCATTGCGTTATTTACCGCTTCGTCAACGGATTTGTCCGTCATAAGCTCGGCTACGATTGCGGCATAAACGCCGCAGGGCAAATAGCCGTCGGGGTGTGAGTGAGTTATAGCTCCTATATCGCAGCCCATTCTGAAAGCCATATCGGGGCTTTGTCCGTAGAAAAGACCCGCCGTGACTACGCGCTTTACCGCTCCCGCGTCTTTGTTTTCATTGATACGCTTGTTTAAGGTGCCGAAGTTATTGTTTTTTGCCTCCAACAGCGCGTCGATATTTACGTCGCTTAATCTTCTCGAACGTCCCAAGCCCTTTGATTTAAGCAAAGAGGTCAGATTTGGATTTCTTTTTTTGTCGAAAAGCCATTCGTATTCCTCGCTCGCAATGGTTTTGGTCTGCATGTACAGCCACATCTGATAGGAATAAAAAACATAGTTAGCGACGGCGGCATTTTCGTCCGAAACACGCTCGTTATGCGCCCAAAGAATACCGTCCGCGGTAAACAGGGACATTTGCGTTGCTTCGGTAAAAAGCGCGCTGTTCGTTTTTCTGCTTACTGCCAGCTCCATTGCTCCCTTTTTTTCAAAGGTCTCGCATATCTCTTCAAAGCTGAGCTTCATAAGGGGATAGCCGAAAGCGTCTCCTATCGCGCTCCCGATGACCGCTCCCTCGAATTTATCCATGTATTTTTCCGATTTATTCATCTTCTGTTATAACTGTACCGCCGTTTTGCGGCTCCTTTCTTTTTTCTTCGGCGTCCGACGCCGGGTTATGTATTTTATTTTTTTATTTTTTCTTAGTACCTTGGATTTTATCCTGCTTTTCCTTTTTGGCTCTGTGGTTGGCTTCCGTTTCGGTTATTTTTTCAAGCTCGGGCGAGGAATAAGGTACTCTCGGTTTATACTGCCAGCCCTCCGTTGTTTCGGCGTTGTAAATTTTTCTGCAAAATACGGGCGATTCCGCCTTGGCCAACAGATGCTCCAGATAGTCGTAATACCCTCCCGGCGTTAAAACCGTTCGGTGCGCGGTGGTATCGGAGCAAGCCTTTCTTACTATCCCGTCCACCATCATAACGCAGTTTGAGGTGACCGCGAAATATGTTTTCATTTTTCCGCTTTTAAACTTGTAGAAATCCGAGCCGGTGCAATTCCACATTTTGCTGCCCCAATCGTAAACGCTTTCACCCTTTGCGCCGGGGGTCTCTTTGATTACCGCGCTGAGGGGCGGATCCCACGGGTACACCGTTTCTTTTATATCGGCTATTTCTTTTCTTACCGCCCGCTTTTGCTCCTCGGTCAATCTGAAGCCGTAGCTGTAAATTTCACGCGGCGTGGCGGTAACGTAAAATCTGATATAGCTTTCTCTTTTGCCTACCACTAATATGCCGTCTCCCACTCCCCCGAATAGCGATACCGTGTCTAAATCGTAGGAGCCGTAGGAAATTACCTCGTCCTCAAAGCACAGATCGCAGTGTCCGAAGGTGCCTAAGCCTTTTTCCCCTACATGTATCATGACCTCCATATCGGGAGCGGCATCGGTTTCCTTTCCCGCGGGATAAAAGGTCTTAAGCTCCTGCGCCGCCTTTTCGGGATTAAGTATATGTTTCCTGTGCCTTGTTTTCATCTTCATAAAAGGCATCAGCGTGGATAAAAGCACAGGCATGGGCAGCGTTATTTTATTGTTTATTTTAGACCGTATTTTTTCGGGAAGACATTGGAATACAAATTCCGAAAGCTGAAAGCCGCCGTAAATTATACAGTAAACTCCCGCCACCACAAGAAAACCTCTTTTACCCATTCCGGGAACGAATACCATCAGTATTCCGAATACTATAAAGAAGAGAAACAGGATCAATTGCTTGACGCGTCCCGGCACATTGTCGCGGCGATCGATTTGGTAATCCACGATTTTAATTAAGGCGTTTACGAAAATATACGCGGTAAAAACAATATAAATGGGAGCAAATCCGATCACGGGAAGAAATAATATGAACGCTCCCACAAGTATATTGAAAAGTCCGCTGAAAAAAATATTGCCTGCGGCCTCCTTTGAGATGATTTTTCTTTTAAGCACCGCCGACAGTACAAGTCCCAAGCCCTGCACCGTTACAACGGCACCGCCGACAATGCTTGCCACCTGCAATATCAGTTCTCCCGCCGACAAGGCATATATTCCCGCCGCGATGATCAACAGTCCCGTTATCAAGCACACCAACGGATATATTTTTAAAATTCTTTTCATTAAATCACTGTCTCCGTTATCTGTAAAAAACCTTTGTTCGACAAAATTCTATACTGTCTGTTATTTTTATCATTTATGATACCGTCTGTTATTTATTATTGAATATCCTCTGTATATCTGTTCCATAAGCATCACTCTCGCAAGCTGATGAGGAAAGGTCATTTTTGACATAGAAAGCTTATTGTCGGAAATGCTTTTTACGCTGTCGGAAAGTCCATAGGAGCTTCCGATTATAAAAACCGCCGTGCCGAAGCCCTTTAAAGCCGTTTGCTCCAAAATTTCGGCAAATTCCTCGCTGTTTTTTTGCTTTCCTTCTATACACATAGTATAAACATAAGCATTGGACGGAATCTTTTTAAGGATTTTTTGTCCCTCTTTTTCAAGCGCGTTTAATATCTCACTGTCCGAGGGAGCGTCGGGAAGCCTTTCCGCTTCAAGCTCCTCAACAGTAAAACGGCAAAAGCCGGAGAGTCTTTTTTCGTATTCCTTGCAGGCTTCTCTTAAATAAGCTTCTTTAAGCTTTCCTATGCAAAGCAAAATTATATTCATAATTACAAGCACACGTGAACGAACATAGAAGAGCGTATTACCTTCCCATATTCTTTCTTCTTCTCATTCTTTCGTTTCTTCTCGCTTCCTGTATCAAACGTCTGCGGCGTATAGCCATAAGCACGATGTCGGTCAATATACAGATAAGCAGCAATACCAGCAGCGGAGAAAACCAGGAGGTTTCCGTAAGAGACTTTGCTCTGTCCACAAGGTACGCTATCTGTGAACGTTCTATGGATTTGGACGCCACAAGGTCAATGGTTTTGATCACGTCGCCCTGATACACAATATCCAGTCTGCCCAATACCTCTCCTTTTTTAACGGGGGCAACAACCTTTTCGTAAAGCAGCGTTCTTTTTCTTTGTACGGGTCCGTCCTCAGAACCCTCGACAAGATCGGATGGGACTATTGTAGTGAAATCGGCTTCCGCCGCCAACTGTATACGGTCTTCTTCTCCCTGCTCCACGTCAAGCTCGGTGCATATCTCGCCCTTTGTTACGACTTCTTTGTAAGTAAAGCTTTTGTAAGCCCATTCATAAAGGTTATAGTGGTCGAGGGCGGAGTAGTTGTAGGCTTTGTTTTCTTCATTGTAGAACGGTGCCTGCATTGTAACCAGAAGATAAGTATATCCGTTTTTCTGAGCGGTGGTGACGAGACAGCGTCCGCCGTCGTGAACATTGCCGTCCTTATCATAATAAACATCGATACTGCCTGTTTTTATACCGTGAACATAGTCAAGATAAAAATCCGAGCTTGGGGTTATAAGAGGATTGGTGGTATACTTTGTGTAGCCGTCGGGATTGTATTGATTGGCGGGGAAGGCATAGGAATATGTGTCGCAGATCTCCATAAAGTTAGGTACTCGGTCGTAGGCGTATCTTGAAATAAGATACATATCGTACGGAGTTGAGTAATTTTCCGCCTCCCACAGACCGTGGGCGTTAGAAAAGTGAGTATCCAGACAGCCTAACTGCTTGGCCTTGTTATTCATAAGAGCGGTAAAATTCTCGATGCTTCCGCACAGATTCAAAGCGAGTATGTTGGCCGCTTCACAGGCGGAGGCAAGCATTAAGGCGTAAAGACAGTCGCGGTAAGTGATATTTGTCTGCCCCGCTTCAAGGGCCGCGGTGGACGGGCCTTGCTTGTTAAGGTCGCTGCTCCAGAATTCGTTTGTGGCTTCATAGCCTATCCTTACGGTCGCGTCCAGATTGGGGCAATTTTCCAATACTACCACGGCGGTCATTATTTTGGTGATAGACGCGGGGTAAAAGCGTTGGTTTTCGTTTTTGGAGTAGATCACCACGTCGGTGTCAAGATTTACCATATAAACGCCCTCGCTGTAAATTTTATCCACCACGGGAACAAAATCCGCGCTGACGCGTAAAAAGGACGAATATTGCAAAATAAAGGCAAATGTCAGCAGAAAAGCAAAAATACCTTTATATTTTTTTACATAACGCATATAGACAAAACTCCTTTTTTAAGGTATAATTAGATACATGGTTTTTTCAAAAGCCGCGTTTATACCCAAAGCGATGTATTTGATGTATTTATAATAGTAAAAGATAACTGATACTATTATACCAAAAAAAAATTAAAAGTTAAAGACCTAAAATAAAAATTTATGAAAATTTTCACATTTACTTAATAAAGAAAGGAACAACAAAACAATGGAAAAGGAATATTTGTTCGATACTAAGGTAATACAGGCGGGCTTTGACGGCGATCCCGTCACACATGCCACCGTACCGCCCTTATATCAGACAAACGCTTATACCTTTGACAGCACCGACCACGCAAAGCGTTTGTTTGAGCTGTCCGAGACGGGAAATATTTATTCCCGCCTGCAAAATCCCACCTGCGAATTTTTTGAAAAGAAGATCGCCGCTCTTGACGGCGGAGTAGGCGCGCTTTCCTTTGCTTCGGGACACGCGGCTATTTTCAACACCATAGTGAACCTCTGCTGCGAGGGCGACGAGGTGGTAAGCTCCATAAACATATACGGCGGAGCGATAAACATGCTTGGTATATCGCTGAAAAGATTGGGTATCAACGTTAAATTTGTTGATCCCGACGATTTTGAAGCGTGGGAAAACGCTATTACCGACAAGACGAAGCTTTTGTTTACCGAGATCGTGGGAAATCCTAACGTAAACGTTGCCGATCTTGAAAGGATCGCGGAGATAGCTCATAAGCACGGCATTCCTTTTGCGGCGGACAGCACCTTTACAACGCCTTATCTTTGCCGCCCCATAGAGTTCGGCGCGGATCTGGTAATACACAGCGCGACAAAGTTCCTTGCGGGTCACGGCTCCGTTATGGCGGGCGTTGTGGTAGACAGCGGCAGATTTAACTTTAAGGATAACCCCCGTTTTCCTCTCTTTAACGAGCCCGACCCCTCCTATCACGGCGTAGTGTTTGCGGATCTGGGTGAGAGCGCGTTTATTGTGAGATTAAGAGCACTTATTACAAGGGATTTCGGCGCGTGTCTTTCTCCGTTTAACGCGTATTTGTCGATAATCGGCGTAGAGACGCTGCCCTTGAGAATGGCAAGACACTGCGAAAACGCTCTTGCGGTGGCAGAGTTCCTTGAAAGCTGTCCCGAGGTGGAAAAGGTCAATTATCCCATGCTGGGGAGCAGCAAATATCATGAGCTTGCCAAGAAATACATACCGAAAGGCGCAGGCGGCGTATTTACCTTTGAGCTTAAGGGCGGCAGAGCGGCGGGTGCCAAGTTTATGGACAGCCTTAAGCTTCTGAAGATAGTTGCCAATGTCGGCGACGTAAGATCAATGGTGATACATCCCGCTACAACCACTCATTCTCAGCTTTCCGCCGAGCAGCTTAAGCAGGCGGGGATAAGCGAAAACACAGTCAGACTTTCCGTCGGGCTGGAGGATAAGGCGGATATTATAGCGGATATTGAGCAGGCGATCAAAAGTTTATAATCGTCAATTTGCAAAAAGGAGGTACCCTATATAAATGATACTTATAACGGGCGATACTCACGGTGATATAACGCGCTTTACAAAAAAGCAGATAAAATCATTGAGAAAAAACGATTCTCTGATCATCTGCGGTGATTTCGGCTTTATTTGGGACGGCTCCAAGGCCGAGCTGCACAGGCTTAAGCAATTGGGCAAGAAGAAATACAACGTGCTTTTTGTTGAGGGCGTTCACGAAAACTTTGAGGAGCTTCAAAGGTACGATACCGAGGAATGGTGCGGCGGCTTGACCCGCAGGATAAGCGGAAATCTCAGGCAGCTTCTCAGAGGACAGGTGTATGAGATCGACGGCAAAAAGATTTTCGCTTTCGGCGGCGGAAGAAGCGACGAAAACGACGCTTACCTCAACCCCTCGGACAAAACGGCGGAAATTCGCTGGAAATCGGAGATACCCACCGACGAGGAGCTTTCCGCGGGAATGAAAAATCTTGAAAAGCATAATTTCAAGGTGGATTACATAGTAAGCTATGAGCCTCCCGCAAAGATCAGCGAGTTTTTGAATTTAGGGAAAACCGACCGCAGCCATATAAATACCTATTTTGAAGAGATACGGGAGAAAACCGAGTTCAGCCGCTGGTTTTTCGGCAGACATCATATAAATAAGCTTATACCGCCGAAATTTCAGGCGTTGTTTGACGGGATAGTCAACGCCGATGAGGAATTAAAGGCAGTGACGGTAATTAAAAATACTAAGGCGTGAGCCTTGACTCAATAATTGAAGAACATTAAAAAACTCAATAAAAGAAAGGAATAAAAAAATGGCAGCAGAATTCAAGTATGAGATCACAAAGGAGCTTGGAGTTATCTCCGAAAACGCAAAGGGCTGGCGCAAGGAGCTTAATATGGTAAGCTGGAACGACCGCGAGCCTAAATACGACATCAGAGACTGGTCTCCCGATCATGAAAGAATGGGTAAGGGTATCAGCCTTACCGAGGAAGAATTGGTGGCTTTGGCGGAGCTTATCAAGGAGAGAGATTCCGAGGACAGCTTTGAATAATACTAATTTCCGATCGACAGCAAAATTTGTCTATACTTTGATCGGAAATTAGTATAAAATACTCCCTTTTGAGACAACCTATGTCGGAAATCGAAAGGGAGTATTTTTTTGGATGGACTTATTTTGTTCCGATAATAATTACATGGTTGCTTGCACCGAGTATAGAAGGTTCGCGGCATATGCTGTAATGATATTGACACCAAGTCTCAAATTCCGTTTCATTCCATTGATCGACTTTATGCGACAGCAGCGGTGCTGTACCGTCTTGTGCGAAATGATCGATTATTTTAAGACCCTTGCTTGAATATAATTGTTCCATTTCCTCTTTTGATGAATAATATGTATCTGTCCAAAAGCACTTTTCGTCGGAATGTCTTAATATGCCTGTTTCAATAAGCTGTTTGGCTAAGTCAAGGTCTAAATATCTGCTGTCGCTCATGGCAACATACTGAAAAACATAAAATCGGGGAATATACGCAGTCACCAAAATTCCGTTCTTTTTTAACACTCTGATACATTCACTTATACATTTGTTTCGCTGTTCCTCTGTTATTAAATGATAAAAAGGACCCATATTCAATACAACATCAAAAGTATCATCATCAAAAACAGACAAATCCACAGCATCCATTACAGCGGTTTTCATGTTATATTGTTTATCTGATAAATTTTTATTGATAATATCAATATGTCTTGGTGTAATATCCGTTGCGGTAACATCATGCCCCTGTTCTGCGAAATAAAAGGCGTATACGCCTGTTCCGGCGGCACAGTCAAGTATTTTGCTCTTCTTTTTTATGTGTTCGCCCAAAATTCTGACCGTATTTATAAACTCTATTTTTCTTGCGTTATTTGTTGTGAGCCTGTCTTCTTCCTTATAATTTTCATAACTTTCTATGACATGGTTTTTCATTGATAATCCTGCCTTTCCTATACTGTTAATCAAAAAAGCTGAGCTGCTCGCCCATTCTTTTATCCTCGAACGTATAAAGATACCCGAAAATTTCATCGTTATGGTGCATTATTCCGTTTTTCCCGCACTTCCTGTGAAAAAACCTCATAAGCTCCGCGTTATCGGGGCTTGTTACCTCGTAGCTGTTCCCGTAGGTTTTTATATACCGCTCCTTAAGCCCGGGAAAATGCTCGTCTAACTTTCCGTAAAAATACTCTCTGTCTCCCTCTCTCAGAGTAACTCCCATTCCGAAGCAGATAACGCCCTTTACTCCCGCGTCAATGCACATATCCAGTATTCCCGAAATGTTTTCCTTTGTATCGTTTATAAACGGCAGTATCGGGGAGAGCCACACAACGGTGGGTATTCCCGCCTCGTGCAGTGTTTTCAGCGCGGCTGCCCTTTTCTTTGTGCCGCACACCTTCGGTTCAAGCTTTTTGCACAGACCTTCGTCAAGGGTGGTCAAGGTCATTTGCACCACCGCTTTTGTTTTGGCGTTTATTTTTTGCAGCAGATCAATGTCTCTTAACACTCTGTCCGATTTTGTCTGCAAGCATATCCCGAAATCGTATTTATCCACCAGCTCCAAAGCACCCCTTGTCATTTTCAGCTTATATTCCAACGGGATATAGGGGTCGGTCATTGCTCCCGTTCCTATCATGCACTTCTTTTTCTTGTGCTTTAAAGCCTCTTCAAGCAGCTCCAAGGCGTTTTGTTTTACTTCAATATCTTCAAAATCGTGTTCAATATGATAGCACTTGCTTCGCGAATCGCAATATATACAGCCGTGAGAGCAGCCGCGGTACAGGTTCATTCCGTTGCCGCCCGATAAAATACCTTTTACTTCCGCAAAGTGCATAAGCAAATTCCTTTCATGCTTTTTAAAAACAAGTTAATCCCCCGCCGTAAAAAGCAGGGGATAAAATACCCCTGCACAGCATCATGGGCAATGCAAGCAAAGAGTATTTCCGTAAATTATGCTTTAACCGAGATGAAAAAGCTTGTTATCATTAAAATGCTATCTTCCTATTTTTATGCCGTATTGGAAGGTCCTTTGATAATAATTTGTGGTAATATCCACCTTGGAAACGGGTCTGTCCTCGTCTGTGCTTACTATCATCATGCCGTCGCCTATGTAGATCCCGCCGAAATCCGCCTTGCCGCTTCCTTCATATTCAAAGAACACTATATCTCCCGCCTGCAACTCGTCAAAGCCTATTTTAGTACCCATTTCCGCAATTTCAAAGGTAAGTCTGGGACAGGTTATCCCGTTTTGGTTAAGCACATAATAAATAAGCCCCGAATTGTCAAAGCCGTTTTCGGGATCGGCACCGCCGAAATAAAAGGGTTTTCCCTCCTGCGCCGCCGCAAGCTGCGCTATTCCGTTTCCGCTTACTGCTGCTGCGGGGGCTTCGGTTGCCGCAGCGGTGACTTCCTCAATTACCGAGGTCTCGGGTCTTTCCGAGGAGGTATCTTCCGTTGTCGGAGCTTCGGGTGTTGTTTCGGGCTGAGAGGTGTCCTCGGAGATCGAGTTTTCGGTACTCTCGGAGTTTTCGTTCAAAGCAGGATTTTCGGGGGTCGTTTGAGCCGAGTCGGATATATCCACGCTGATCTGAGGCATATCGCTTTCGGGATTGTCGGTATCGTTTTCCTCTCCGCCGGAACAAGCGGTAAATAAAGCACAGAGCGCGATCGTAACAGCTATTGAGGATAAAAGCTTATTTGTCTTTTTCATTATAATCATTCCTTCCTGTAACCGTCATCAGTATTATTTTTTTCTAAAGCTTGTCCGCAAGCTCGCTGCGGTATTGACGGCTTGTTTTTCCTTGATTTATATAATAAACCATTTTTTGGGCAAAGTCAATTACAAAACGGTTACAATTTGATTACAATTCGGTTACAATTTTTTAACCGANTTATACTAATACCCATTTTGACAGTAGATAAAATCTACTGTCAAAATCCTTCGGCAAAGCCGAAGGACCGCCAAAGGCGGTGGGTATGTACGTTCAATACAATACCTGAGGGAGCTTTGCTCCCTCACTCTGCCGCCATTGCGGCAGAGCATTTAAAAAGTAGCTTNGCTGCTTTTTAAATGGGTATTAGTATTATTAGTTTTATTTTACCACAAAATGAAAAAAACTTCAAGTATAAACACAATAAATTTTAGACGGTCAANATTTTTGAAAAAACACAATACCGCTTGACAAATAAAAAGGTGTATTGTATAATTGTATACAATAATACAAGAATACAGAAAGGCGGCACAAAAATGAAGATCAAGACCGGCAAAAAAAGTAACCTGCTTGAATTTGACCCTTACGAATACGAATTGCAGGACGTTGAAAAGCCCGAATTATTCAGGGCTATGTTTCCCTACTCGGAAATACCAAAAATCGCCTACAACCACAGACACGTCCCCATGAATATGCCGAAAAACATTTACATCACCGATACCACCTTTCGCGACGGTCAGCAGTCCCGCGCACCCTACTCCACCGAGCAAATGGTGGAGATATATAAAATGCTTCACAGNCTTGGCGGCGAAAACGGAATAATCAGACAAACCGAATTTTTCGTGTATTCCAAAAAGGACAGGGACGCGCTTGAACAGTGTATGGCTTTAGGCTACGAATTTCCCGAAATAACCACTTGGATAAGAGCCTCAAAAAAGGATTTTNAGCTCGTTAAAAACATAGGCATAAAAGAAACGGGCATACTTGTTTCCTGCTCCGACTATCATATTTTCAATAAAATGGGGCTTACAAGAAAACAGGCTTTGGATAAATACCTCGGAGTAGTAAAGGAGTGCATTGAAGCGGGTCTTCGTCCCAGATGTCATTTTGAGGACATTACAAGAGCGGATTTTTACGGCTTTGTTATCCCCTTTGCTCATAAACTGAGAAAACTNTCGGAAGAAAGCGGAGTGCCTATTAAAATACGCGCCTGTGACACTATGGGCTACGGTATTCCCTATGCGGGCGTTGCACTTCCCCGAAGCGTTTCGGGAATCATCTACGGCTTGCAGCACTACGCGGGCTTTTCAAGCGATATGATAGAATGGCACGGACACAACGATTTTTATAAGGGAGTTGTAAACGCCGCCACCGCTTGGCTTTACGGTGCGGGAGCGGTCAACTGCTCATTGCTGGGAATAGGCGAAAGAACCGGCAATGTGCCGCTTGAAGCAATGGTATTTGAATACGCTTCCTTTAAAGGCACTTTTAACGGCATGGATCCGNGGGTTATTACCGAGCTTGCCGACTATATCGTAAACGAAACAAATTACGATCTGTCTCCCATGACCCCGTTTGTAGGCAGGAATTTCAATCTTACGAGAGCGGGTATTCATGCCGACGGACTTTTAAAGGACGAGGAAATATACAATATCTTTGACACAAAAAAATTCCTTAACCGCTCCCCTATGGTGGCGGTAAGCAATACGTCGGGACTTGCGGGNATAGCCCTTTGGATAAACAATTTCTACCGTTTNACGGAGGATAGGGCNGTTGATAAAAATCATCCCTGCGTNGCAAAAATGAAAGANTGGATCGATAAGGAATANGAGGACGGCAGAGTTACCGTTATAAGCGACGAGGAGATGGAAGCACTGATAAAGCTGTACGGCAAGGATATTNTGATNAAATCNGGCAAAGGCGAGGTAAAGTAAAATGCGTTTGCAATCGGATAACACTCCCTTAAGAGTACAGGTTTTCAAGGCTATCGAGGANGCGGTCTTAAACGGCGANTATAATGACGGCGACNGNCTTAACGAGCTGAAAATATCGGAGGAATTGGGGGTAAGCCGAACTCCCGTAAGAGAAGCGTTGATGCAGCTTGAGCTTGAGGGCCTGGTAAAAAATATCCCCAATAAAGGCGCGGTGGTAATAGGCATTACCGAAAAGGATATTGAAGATATTTACGCCGTAAGAATAAGGATNGAGGGCTTNGCGGCAAGGCTTTGCGCGGAAAAAATAAGCGAAGATGATCTGAAGCATTTTCAAAAAATCGTTGATTTNCAGGAATTTTATCTTGCGAAGCACGATACCGNGCAAATATGGAGTCTTGACAGCGACTTTCATAAAATAATCTATAACGCGTCACAAAACCGTCCGCTCAAATTNATGCTTTCCAATTTTCACAATTATATAAAAAGNGCAAGNGANATTTCGGTTCACGCNGACGGCAGAGCGGAAAAAACCGTCTCGGAGCACAAGGCAATACTCGAAGCCGTTAAGNAAAGGGACGGAGAGCTTGCGGAGCTGCTCATGGCAAGGCATATCACCAATGCCAAAAACAATTTGATAAAGCAGATCAACCGTNAAAAGCAGCAATAAATAAAAAATTCTTAAGACAGTTGAAAAAAAATTGTATTTATGTTAAAATAAAAGGAATAAATGTTAAAAAGAAAGGAATCCAAAAATGAAGATCAGTTTTTCGACCCTTGCCTGTCCCGACTTTGAATGGTCCGATATTTACTCGATGGCAAAGGATTTTAACTTTGACGGAATAGAGATACGCGGTCTTGGTGCCGATATTTTTTCCGTTAAATCAAACCCATTTACCGAACCGCAGCTTCCAAATACAGTTGCTAAGCTTAATAAGCTTAATCTTGAAATACCCTGCCTTTCCTCCGGTGCCTGCTTAAAATTCTTTGACAAATCCGAAGAAAATCAAAAGGAGATTGCCGAATACGCAAGACTCGCAAACAAGCTCGGAGCTTCATATATACGTATACTTGCCGACCTTGAGCCTTACCCCGAGGAAGATATTGACGATGAGAAAATCGTTGCTGAGCTTAAAAAGCTTGTTCCCATTGCCGAGGAATACAATGTTACTCTTTTGGTGGAAACAAACGGCGTATACAGTGACACAAAACGTCTTAAAAATCTTCTTGATAAAACGGAAAGCAGAAAAATCGCCGCTCTTTGGGATATGCACCACCCTTACCGCTTTGCCAACGAATCTCCGGAAGAAACCGTTGCCAATCTCGGCGAACATATCAAGTATGTTCATACAAAGGACAGCGTAAGCGTTAACGGCAAAATCGAGTACAAGCTTATGGGCGAAGGCGATATGCCCATTAGAGAAATGCTCGAAGCGTTAAAAAGCATTGGCTATAACGGCTATGTTTCTCTCGAATGGGTAAAACGCTGGTCCAACAACCTTTGCGACGCGGGCGTTGTGATTCCTCATTACGCAAGCTTTATGGCTCCATATAAGGTTCGCCACAAGCACCCGCTTCAGGACAACAACCGCGGCACGGGCAAATACGTTTGGCCCAAGGAGCGTTTGCTGGATTACACGTTCCCCGACATTTTGGACAGAATGTGCGAGGAATTTCCCAATCAGTACGCTTTTCGCTACACCGAGCTTGATTATACAAGAACCTATCCCGAATTCCGCGATGACATAGACAACTTTGCAAGGACTTTGCTTGCCATGGGAGTAAAGAAAGGCGATCATGTTGCTATTTGGGCTACAAATGTTCCCGCTTGGTACATCACATTTTGGGCGTCAACAAAAATCGGCGCGGTCTTGGTTACGGTAAATACCGCGTATAAAATTCATGAAGCGGAATACCTTTTAAAGCAATCCGACACCCACACTCTCGTAATGATCGAGGGCTTTAAGGACAGCGACTATGCGGGAATTATAAAAGAATTATGTCCCGAGCTGGAAACGTGCGAAAAAGGTAAGCTTAACTCCAAACGCCTTCCTGTACTTAAGAACATAGTTACGGTAGGCTTTGAAATGAAAGGCTGCTACACATGGGAGGAAGCGGCTAAAAAAGCCGAAGAGGTTCCTTACAGCGAGGTTGAGAAAATACGCCGCACCATTGACAAGCACGACGTATGCAATATGCAGTACACCTCCGGCACAACGGGCTTCCCCAAGGGCGTTATGCTTACTCACTACAACGTGGTAAACAACGGTAAAGCGATCGGCGACTGTATGGATTTATCCACTGCCGACCGAATGATGATCCAAGTGCCTATGTTCCATTGCTTCGGAATGGTGCTTGCAATGACCGCTTCAATGACCCACGGAGTTACTATGTCTCCCATTCCCGCGTTTTCACCCAAAAAGAGCTTGAAGTGCATCAATCAAGAAAAAATAACCTGCTTCCACGGTGTTCCCACAATGTTTATTGCAATGCTGGGACATGAGGACTTTGAAAAAACCGACTTTTCTTACATGAGAACGGGTATTATGGCCGGCTCTCCCTGTCCCATCAAAACAATGCAGGATGTTATCGAAAAAATGAATATGAGCGAGATCTGCATTACCTACGGACAAACCGAAGCGTCTCCCGCTACCACCATGAGCAAAACCACCGACAGCATCGAGACCCGCGTAAATACGGTAGGAGGCCCCATTTTCGGCGTTGAATGCAGAATCGTCGACCCTGAGACCAATGAAGAAGTACCCGATAACGTTGACGGCGAATTTGTGGCAAGAGGGTACAATATTATGAAAGGCTACTACAAAATGCCCGAAGCTACGGCGGCGGCAATAGACGCGGACGGCTGGCTGCATACGGGAGACCTTTTAAGACGCCTCCCCGACGGCAATTACAAGGTTACGGGCAGAATAAAGGATATGATAATTCGCGGCGGTGAAAATATTTATCCCAAGGAGATAGAGGACTTTCTTTACACCCACCCAAAGGTAAAGGACGTACAGGTCATCGGCGTACCCGACAAGGATTACGGCGAAGAGATCATGGCGTGCATTATTCTTCACGACGGCGTTGAAGCTTCGGAAGAGGAAATCAAGCAGTTTGTGCTGGATCACATGGCAAAGCATAAGGTTCCCCGCTATGTGGATTTCGTAGACGAATTTCCCATGAACGCAGCGGGAAAGATCTTAAAGTACAAAATGCGCGAAGCTGCCGTTGAAAAATTAGGCCTTCAGAACGCAAAGAAGATCGTAACCGCATAAAATAAAACAGACTGTTGTAAAGTATAAATATACACACAACAGTCTGTTTATTTTAGCTGCATAAGCTGTAAGAATAATTTACGCCGTATAATAATGAAATAAATTTAAAATTCACTGAAAATTATCGATAAGCGATCCTATTTCTTTTTCGGTTTCCTTGATCTCTCTGTAAAATTCATAGGCGGAAACTCTCATGGCATTGCTGCCCAAAATAATAAGCTGCTCCAATCCGTCCGAGGTAGCGACCCTTACCCTATGACGTTTTCCCAGTATACGGGTGGTCTTTTCAATATACATGTCCGCCGTTTCCGCTTCCTTGGTATAAACTATGGAAATACCGCCCACCTGCTCCACCTCTCCCTTGTTTCCTTTGACCTTATAAGCGTCAAACACAAGTATAAGCTCGCATCTGCGGTAGCCCTGATAATTGCACAATATATGGACAAGCTCGTTTCTGGCATAGTCAAGGCTTTCCTTTGCCTTTTCCTTAAGCTCCTCCCACGCAAAAATTATATTGTAGCCGTCGACCAGAACGTATTCGGGACCCTTCGGTGTCGGCATCGCCTTATACGGCTTTTCCTTCGGAGCGGGCTTCGGCTTTTCCCTTTCGTTAAAGCGGTTGGGATCGTTGTTGATCTTGCCGTAGGTGCGTTCAAATATCTCCTTAAGCTCTTTTTCGGTGGCTCTTTGCTGTTTAAAACTGTTTTGAGCGGTTATTCTGACCTGTTTTTCCGCCTCACGGAACTCCTTTTCCTTTGTATCGGCGGTTTTGATGTGCATTAAGCCGGGGGCGTCATACCATTTTACCGCATATCCCGCCCCGTGAGAACAGAACACCGAATCGGCGGAGTTTGCAAGGTCTCCGTCGCAATCGTAAGAGATCTGCTCTATGATCTCCTCTTGATTTCCGCAGGGGCGGTAGCCTATCGGAAAGCAGCTAAGCCGCCCGATTCCCTTAGTGTATGCGGTGACATCGGACTGATACCCTCTAAGCCTTGCAGCGGGAGCTTCTCCCGTAATGATCATTGCTCCGTCTATCAGGTCGGGCTCGGTAAACTCGGCACCCATACGCTGTAAATCCGTCATGGCGTGTCCCGCCGTTTCCCTCGGAACGGTAAGCTCAAAACGATACCACGGCTCCAATAGAACACTTTGCGCGCTCCTTAAGCCCTGTCTTACCGCTCTGCAGGCAGCCTGCCTGAAATCGCCGCCCTCAGTGTGCTTTAAATGTGCTTTTCCCGCGATCAAGGTTATCTTAACATCGGTAAGAGGCGCGCCTATCAAAACGCCGATATGTACCTTATCAGCAAGATTTGATAATATGAGCCTTTGCCAGCTGCTGCTTAAAGTATCGGGAGGACAGTCGGCGGCGTAACGTATTCCGCTGCCCTGCTCCAAAGGCTCAATCAGTAAATGCACCTCGGCATAATGCCGTAAAGGCTCGTAATGCCCCACTCCTATAACGGGAGCGGCAACGGTTTCTTTATACGCAATGCTTCCCTCTCCGAAATCAACGTCCATATTAAACCGCTCGGCAATAACGCTTTTCAGTATTTCAAGCTGTATTTCCCCCATAAGCTGCAAATGGATCTCTCCCAATGCGTCGTTCCACTTTACCTTTAGCTGAGGGTCCTCCTGCTCTAACTTTTTAAGCATTTCCAGTCCCGTAAAATTATCGATCTCGGGAGGAAGTATTACCCTGTACGAAAATAAAGGCTCCAGCATGGGCAGCGGCGCGTCACAGGCACATCCAAGTCCCTTTCCCGCATATGCGGCGGAAAGCCCTGTAACGGCACAAACCGTGCCGGCCGGCACCTCGTCGGCGGCAGTAAATTTATTTCCCGAATATATGCGTATGCTGTTGATTTTTTCGGCTTCCTCTCCTTCGCCTATCTGCATACGCGCTTTTAAAACACCGCCCGTTACCTTTAAATGAGTTAAACGGTTTCCCTGCTCGTCCTGAGTTATTTTAAAAACCTTTGCGGCAAATTCGCTGTCATATTTCGGTGCCGTCGTATAAGCGGAAAAACAGCTTAAGAATTTTTCGGTACCGTCCAATTTTAAAGCAGAGCCGAAAAAGCAAGGAAATAAACATCTTTTCTTTATCGCCTTGGATATATTCAAAGCGGGAAGCTTGCCATTTTCAAGAAATACGGTCATCAAGGACTCATCGCACAGCGCGGCGGCTTCTCCAAAAGCCGCATCTTCAATATCGCCGCCGTCCGCTTTTGAAAAATCGATTATCCTGCCGTCAAGCTTTCGGTTAAGCTCCGCAACAAGCTCTTCTTTTGTTTTATTTGCAATATCAGTTTTGTTAACAAAAATAAAGGTCGGGATATGATAACTTTTCAGCAGCTCCCACAGTGTTTCCGTGTGGTTCTGCACTCCTTCCGAGCCGCTTATCAAAAGCACCGCATAGTCAAGCACCTGAAGCACACGTTCGGTCTCGGAGGAAAAATCAACATGTCCCGGGGTGTCCAAAAGAGTGTACAAATCATTGCCGAAAGACAACACCGCCTGCTTTGAAAATATGGTTATACCTCTGCTGCGTTCAAGAGCATGAGTGTCTAAAAAAGCGTCCTTTCGGTCAACACGGCCCAATTTTCTAATCGCGCCCGTATGGTATAAAAATGCCTCGGTAAGTGTGGTCTTGCCCGCGTCAACATGAGCTAAGATGCCGACTGAAAGCCGTTTTATTGAGTTTGTTTCCATATTTTTCCCTGTCTTATCTTTTACGTTTTAAAATAATTGCCGACACGATTATCACCGATAAAACAATTATTGCAATAATAAATATAACACCGTAATCCGCCGCTCTGTCCCTGTCTTCAGTATCAATATCGGGTTCCATAATATCTGTCTCGGGATTCAAAGCACTTGAAATTATTTCGGAAATTTCCGCGGTTGATGTTGTTATTTCTTCCGTCTCTTTTGCCGTTTCTTCCGTTATTGCTTCCGCGGCTTCCGTCTGCGTATTGTCTTCCATTACGGGAATTATATTTTCCATAAAATCAGCTTGAGTATCATAGCCGACTAAGCTTCGGTAAAGGCCGAACTGTCTGCAATCCCACTTTTCACCGTAATTCACCGAGTAGCCCCAGATATGCTGTGATTTATGCTTATCGTAACAAAGTGCGGCGGCTTCTCTGGCCGTGATCCCGCCAAAGCTTTCCAAGGTTCTTTCCCAATCCATTTCAATCGCATTTTCACCGTAAAAATGCAGATATGTTTTAGGCACGTTCCAAACGCCGTATTTTTCGGCGGAATCCGTATACATAAAAGGATTAAAGGAAATCTCAACCGCGTCCGCAACAGTTTTGGCAGCTAATTTATGAGCCGCGTGTCCGTATTCTCCGTTAAGGTCGTGAGTTACTATTACCGAGGGCTTAAATCGGCGTATCTGCTCGGTGAACCATTCCAGAACCTCGTCAAAATCATAAAGCTGCGCCGCTTCGGAAAGAGTAAAAATAGGCTGATAGGGTATATCCGGAATAATTCCCGTTACAGGGTAGTTTTCAACTCCCGCCGCCCATAATCCGTCCAGCAGCTCGTGAGGCCGCGGCTGCTCCTCCCAGTGCGTAGTCATGTAAACCACTTGCATCCGCAAATCCAGTTCACCTGCATAATAGGGGATAGTTCCTCCGAACATAAGAAACTCGTCATCAGCATGTGCGGAAAAAACAAGCATATCGGTCTGTGTACAAGGCGGCTCCCATTTCTGAACGTAATCGGGCAAATTCAAATCTCGAAATAAGTATATATCGCAAATTTCACCGCCATGAGGATTATCTACCGTTATCGAGGTTACAGGTGACGAAAATGTTACAAGCTGATGCATAAAGCCGCTGTCAAGTGTTATTTTCTCGGTATCGGAATAAACGGCATACTCTTCAGGAGGTTCATTCCAAATAATATAAACGGCTTGTACACTTTCGTCAGGCAATAAAGTAAGCTTCAGCGTATCGGCAAAATAAACGGTGGAATAATCTCCGTCCGAAATATCCGACAGTTCATTTTCCGAAAGCTCGGTTATCTTCATTGCGACAGGCCCGGTGTTTAAGCCTTCCGCATATGCTGCCGTTCCAAAAAAGGCAAGTGTAAAAAAAAGAAAGAAAAAAATCAAAGGCTTCAAAATCTGCCCTCCAATGTAACCCCGTAAACAATCAATGCTTCGAACGGTTTATTAAAATCTGTCTTTAGCTATTGTATCACAGATTTAATATAAATTCAATTATTTTTAAAAAAATGCGGTTGACAAAAAAAGACAAAAGGGTTAAAATAATAAAAAACGATATATCGGAGGACAATATGGCAGAAGAAAAAAAGAAAAAAAAGCTTACAGTTATCGGCGAGTTTAAAGAGTTTATTTCAAGAGGCAACGTTCTTGATATGGCAGTCGGCTTGATCATAGGTTCCGCGTTTACCGCTATCGTAAACTCCCTCGTAGGTGATATTTTCATGCCGCTTTTAGGTATGATAACAGGAAAGGTTGATTTCTCCGAGCTGAAAATAGTATTACAGGCGGCTGTTAAAGAGGGCGGCGAGGTCATTACTCCTGAGGTCTCGATAAACTACGGTTCATTCATTCAGTACATAATTAACTTCCTTCTGATAGCAGTATCGGTGTTCCTTTTGGTAAAAGTTATCAATACGGTGCGCAGCAAAGCCGATAAAAAGAAAAAGGCCGAGGAAGAGGCTAAAGCGGCGGCAGCCGCAAAGGCTGCGGAAGAGGAAGCCGCGAAACCCGATCCTCAGATCGTTTTGCTTACCGAGATACGCGATCTGCTGCAATCCGAAAAAAGCAAGGTTTGATTTTATCACGGCTTAATTTAATAGCGGCCATAAATTGCACATACAAAACTCTATTCCTTTTAGTCCGCGGCTAAAAATATAAGGCTATTTTTCAAAATCCTCCTGTAAAAAGCAGGAGGATTTTTACAGGAGGATTTATGTTTTATTGCTATTATAACGCTGATTTTACCGCTTTAAAAATGGAAAGCGACGGAGATTTCCTTACAAGACTCAGTTTTACCGACAAGAATCAAATCCCGCCGAACAAGGACGTGGATATTCCCGTTTTTGATGATGTAAAAAAATGGCTGAATATTTATTTCTCCGGCAAAGCACCCGATTTTACTCCCGCTATAAAGCTGACGGGTACCGACTTTCAAATGAAGGTATGGGCGCGGCTTACAGAAATCCCTTTCGGAAAAACCGTTACTTACGGAGAATTGGCAAAAGAAATTGCCGCAAAAACGGGTAAAGAAAAAATGTCCGCACAGGCAATAGGGGGAGCGGTGGGGAAAAATCCCATCGGAATAATCGTTCCTTGTCACCGTGTTATAGGAAGAGACGGCAGTCTTACGGGATTCGCGGGAGGTATTGAAGTGAAAAAAAGGCTGCTTGAGCTTGAAAGGGCTTTTGATCTATAAAAAAATATATACGGCCATTAAGAATAGTATAAAAAAGCAAAAAATTACACCGCCGTTTTATCGGAGGTGTAATTTTTTATACAGGTTTATTCGCTGTGATTGCAGTTGAGTTAAAGTAAATTGAAAACTTTAATTATGTCTTTCAAGGCTTTTTAAAATATCGTCAATATCATAATGAGAATCACTTGTTTCCTCCTGCAAAAGACTGTCAAGTCTGCTAACCCGCGGCGCAAGCTTCGGAGAATTTCTTTTTGGCGGTTCGTAACGCCTAACGGAATCGTCTTCTCTTTTCACGGAAAAAGACGGCTCAGCTCTTTTAGGCATCTCTACATTATTTTCAAGACCGACAGATACCTCGTCGACCGAAAACCTTTGCTCACGCACAGGTCTTTCAAACATATCACGAGTTTCTTCCTCGTCTATAATTACAGGTCTTAAATTTTGCTGCGGCTGCGGCTGAGGAATACGCCGCGGACGCTGCTCTGTCTGCTGACGTTCGGGAACAAATGCTTCGTTTAAATGCTTGGCTCTTGTTTCTCTGATAAGTCTGTCTATATCACGCTCGGAAATGGGAGTGCGTTCTTCCTGCTGCCGCTGCACCTTCTTCTGCGGAGGAGAAAATAATCCCGCTTCTTCCATAAGTCTTTCCCTTCCCTCAACAAAAACAGGACGATCCTCAACCGAAAGGTAATCTTGACGTGCAGGGATATAGGTCGGTACCTCATCCTGTTTTTTGACCGTTTCAAACTCGGATTGAGTATCATTGCGCTTAATCGAAGCGATAACCTCCAAAATAATAAAGGCGGCGCATGGCAAAACCGCAATAAAACAAACTCCCAAGGGCGACAAAGCAAAAGAAACAAGACCGCCTATAATTTCGGAATAATAAATTCCCTTTCCTAAAATACGGCTTTGTCCGACAGTCATCTCCTCGCCCAAATCGTTTTTTATCCTAAATATATACACGCCGTCCTCAAGCTTGGCCTCCTGAACCTCGCCAATTCTTGCCTGCTCCGAATCATCGGAAAAAATAATAATATTGCCTGCCGCAATTTTTTCGGATTCCGTCTGCTCAGCGATAAGAGCACTTCCCTCTTTAACAAGTGAAAAAGCTTCCGTTTCAACTATATATATTCTGTGCGAAAAAAATTTCGGAGCATTATCTTGATTAAAAATAATTGATGCCACCAACAGAAAAGCCGCTGCCAAAAGGAGCAGAACATCGATCACCATAAATACGGCAGAAAAAATTTTTGAATTTCGTTTTATTTTTATTCACCTCGTTCTTGACAAATAGAAAAAAAATGGTATAATATCATTATGCGCTTAAGCATGAGTTGTTGACTTATTTGTTATTGTACCACAAAATTCGACTTATTGCAAGATAATTTTTTATTTTTTATTTTTTTGAATATATGCTGGTGTAGCTCAGTCGGTAGAGCAGCGCATTCGTAATGCGCAGGTCGGGGGTTCGAGTCCGTTCACCAGCTCCAAGAATTGCTTAACCACGCAGTTTGTTAGCTGTGTGGTTAGTTTTGCATTGAAATGTTACAAAATAATATAATTTGATGCAAATAGAAGGTGAGGCTTATGACAGAAAGTAAAATTATTTCTATTCCCGATGGCAAAATATGTGATTATATTGATCAGAAATTCAGAAACGATACGCCGGAAGAATATGTTAGACAGACAATTGAAAAAAGATTGATAAATGAGCATAAGTATCTTATATCTCAAGTTAAAATTGAGTACACATTACAAAAAAAACCTCGTGCGGATATTGCTATATTCGATAAGAATTGTACTGAGTATAAGCAAGAAGATGTTCGCATTATTATTGAATGTAAAAAAGAAGCAGTTGAAGCGAGAAATGCTAAAGATGGAGTTGAACAGCTGAAATCTTATATGTCAGCTTGCCCTAATTGTGAATGGGGTATGTGGACAAATGGTAAGCAAAAGGAAGTATTCAAAAAATATATAAACGATAAAGGTCAGATTGACTTTATGGATTATAATGATATTCCTTCTGCTGATGGTAATCTTGATGATATAAATCGTCCAAAGAGAACCTCCTTAAAAAATGCCTATGATGATAATCTTTTGTTTGTATTCAAAACTTGTCATAATCATATACATGTAAATGATGGTTTGCAGAAACAGCCTGCTTTTTTTGAATTACTTAAGGTTATTTTTTGTAAGATAGAAGATGAAAAAACATTAAAAGCAGATTTGGATTTTTATACTACTTCAGATGAAAGATCAAATCCGGATGGACAACTTACAGTCAAGAAACGCATTACTAAAATATTCGAGCAAGTTAAGAAAAAATATGGACGTATTTTTGATTCCAATGATGAAATTAAGCTTTCACCAAGAAGTCTTGCATACATTGTAAGTGAGCTACAGAAATACAGCTTGTTAAATACCAACATTGACATTAAAGGCAAGGCATACGAAGAAATAGTAGGCTCAAATCTTCGTGGTGATCGTGGAGAATTTTTTTCTCCTCGAAATGTTATGAAGATGGTTGTTGAAATGATCAATCCAAATGAGTATGATAAGATATTGGATAGCTCTTGTGGAACTGGCGGATTTCTTGTAACTGCTATGACATATGTAATGAAAGAAAAAGAAAAAGAGTTTTCACAACAGCTTGGATGTCCTAAGGAAAATTGGAATACTGATGCCATTTTAAATTTCAGAGATTTGATTTCGGAAATGGCTTCGCACAACTACTTTGGCTTTGATATTAACCCAGATCTTGTAAAAGCTACAAAAATGAATATGGTCATGAACAATGATGGCAGCGGAAATATTTTACAAACAAATTCTCTTCTTCCGCCACATAAATGGACTGATGAATTTCGCAAAAAACTTGCAGATGCACTTGGAATAAAAAAAGAGGACATAAGAAATCATAAGACATTAGAATTTTTTAATGTAATTGTTACTAATCCCCCATTTGGCAGCAAAATTCCGATTAAAGACAAGAATATCCTTGAACAGTTTGAATTAGCACATATTTGGGAGAAAGATAAAGATACTAACACTTGGACTATGACAAATCGATTGCAGGCGTCAGTACCCCCGGAAATACTCTTTATTGAGCGTTGCACACAGTTTCTTGTTCAAGGTGGTAGAATGGGTATTGTGCTTCCAGACTCAATCCTCGGTTCTCCCGGATTAGGATATATCAGAGACTGGTTAATAAAAAATCATCGCATTATTGCAAGTATAGATCTCCATGCTGATACATTTCAACCAAAAAACGGGACTCAAACATCAGTACTCTTTCTCCAAAAGAAAACACAGAAGCAAAAGGATATAGAAGAAAAAAGCGGCCAAATGGCTGATTATAATATTTTCATGGCAATGGTCGAGAAAATAGGACATGATAAAAGAGGTACACCTATATTTAAACGCGATAAAGAAGGCAATGAGATACTTATACCTGAAAAAAATAATGTTTATGTTATGGATCAGACTGCTGAAGGTGATAGAACCGTTGCTCACGAACGCAAGACAAAAATAGAGGATGACCAAACACCTGATGTACCTGCTATATTTGCTCAATGGAAAGTTCAGGAGGGATTGTCATGGTAGACAATTTAGCAAGGGTTGATGATTATAATGATAGTGAACTTGAAGTAGTAATAAATGAAGCACCTGTAAAATGGTGCTCTGTTTCGTTATCTGAAATGATTAATCGCGGCAAAAGGTTGGAAGCAAGCGTTTTTGATGTGGACGCAAAACAAGCTTGGAATTTAATAAATAGTAATAAGTTCTCTGTTGTACCTATAGGTGGAAAAAATGGATTAAGTAATTCATATACTTGCGGACGGTTTAAACGTGTGTGGGTAACAAAATCAGAGTTCCCAATATTTCAGCCATCGTCAATAGTTGATGTAAAACCATCCCCTGATGGGTATATTTCAAAAAAGACAAAAGTAGATATAGATTCATTAAGAGTACATAAAGGTCAGATTTTATTAACTTGTAGTGGCACAATAGGCAAGGTGGCTATGGTTTCTAACACTTTAGATAATGCAGTTTTCAGCCACGATCTTTTAAGAATTGATTGCAAAAATCCTGTGGATTCAGGATATTTATATGCTTACCTCAAAAGTAAAATAGGAAATAAGATTTTGATCACAAATAGGTATGGTGCTGTTATTACTCATATTGAATCTGAACATTTGTCATCTGTACCTATTCCAAATGCACCAAATGAGATAAAAGAAAAAATTCATAATTTAATTGTTCATTCTTATGAGTTAAGAGATGCATCCAACGCATTGATAGATGAAGCAACAAAACTCTTGATCGATGAATTGCATTTGCCACCAATTGAAGATTTTGATGCTAAGTATTATCAAAAAAATGTTCCAGTTGAAACTTTTAATGTTAAATTGAGTGAAATGAATGGTAGAGCTGATGCTTCATATCATGTTCCAATTGTTAATGCAATTGTTGAACACATGAAGAAATATGCAGAGAAAGTTACAACAATCAGTGATGAGCGTATAAGTTCAGATGTTATTCTTCCCGGAAGATTTAAACGAGTATATGTCGAAGATGGTTTTGGCAAAGTGTTTATAGGTGGAAAGCAACTCTATGAACTTGACCCATCCAATAAAAAATTTCTTTCTCTTGCCCATCATGAAAAAAGAATTACTCAACAATTAGAATTACATGAAAATATGATTTTAATTACTTGTAGCGGAACAGTTGGAAAAGTTGCATTAGTAGGAAAGCAATGGGAAAATTGGACCGCTAATCAACATATCATTCGTGTTGTCCCTGCTAATAGAGAAATTGCAGGATATATAAGCATTTTTCTATCTACTGATTATGGACATGAGTTGATTAAGCGGTTCATTTACGGTTCTGTTGTTGATGAAATAGACGATAATCATGTTCGACAAATTGCTATTCCGATTTTAAAGAATAAAAAAGTACAAGAAAAAATTAATAATCTTGCGCTTGAAGCTAATGAGAAGCGTTTTGAAGCTTATAAATTTGAACAAGAAGCAATAAAAATTTTGGAAGAAAAAGTTATTTACGCAAAATAAAATAATGGATTTATAGCGCAGAGCAATAATTAGCTATTGCTCTGCTTTTTAAAGCCTGAATCTCATTAAAGTATTTTTTAAATACTATAGTAAAACACTGATTGTAAAGTAAAATTTTAATAAAAACATGGGGTATTTGAATGGATTTAAAACAAACCGTGGAATCATTCATAAAACAATCTTCCGAAGGAAGTTACTGGGATTTTAAACAGTGTTGGCATAAAGATAATGCAGATTTACTCAAGGATATTATTTGCATGGCTAATAATACAACTGTTGATATGAGTGATGGATATATTATATTTGGTGTAGAAGATAAAACATACAAAATAATTGGAGTTGAGGAAGATAGCAACAGAAAGAACCAAGAAAACATTATCGGATTTCTAAGTTCAAAATTATGGTCAGGTGAAGAAATTCCTGATGTGAATGTAAAAACCATTAAAATTAATGGAAAAGAAGTTGATGTGCTTATTATTCACAATCACGATGTCACTCCATATTACTTGTTACAAGACTATGAAAAGAATGTAGGTAAAGAAAAGAATAAAACTGTTCTTCGTACAGGCGTTATTTATAGTCGAGTAGGTGATAGAAATACAAGCTCAGCTGAGTGCGCCACAAAACAAGCCACAGAATTTTTGTGGAAGAAAAGATTCGGATTGATTGGTTCAGATGAATTTAAAGTCGTTAAACGTTTGCAAAATATTGATAGTTGGTATTCAACCGATGAGTATGATACGATTTTTAATAGAGAATATGGTGATATTAGAGTAGAAAGAGATTGTGATTATGAACTTGAAGTAAAAATAAACAAAGGAAAAGCAGAAACAAGCACTTGGGTAATGGATTTTCCATATTTATTTACTTCTACAGTTAATTGGAATATAGGAAAAGAAGAGACAGGACGAAGAGCCAAATGGGATATTTTTTTAGATGGTAGAAAATTAGATATTTCAATATATGGGGTAAAAGCAACAAGGCAAACATATTATCATATTGAACCGAAAATGTCCTACTTAGAAAAATTAGATATATCACTTAATGAATATTCAGATAGTATTCAATATTATTACTACCTTGAAAACAGCGTTGAATATCTGGCATATAAACTATTTTTCAAAATGCAATGCTATAAAGACGATCAAAGGTGTTTGAATAATGCATTTGCGGTTATACCTGTATTTAAAAATGAACAGGAACACACTGAATTTATTGAATATATAAAAATACATAAAGATAATTTTAAAAAAGATGTTGATACACAAAGTGTAGACGAAATGTTCCCATTTTATGCTCAAACGGCAAATACAGTAAATGTTTATAAACTTGGAAAAGCTTTAGTTCAATGGTTGGATAAATGGAGATTTTCTTGGTTGGATGAATAAAATGACGAAAAATTAAATAATAAAGTCCAATAAATATTTTATTTGATAACAATTGCGGTTTAAATCCGCAAAACTCTTGACAATATAAACTTTTTTCGATATAATCATTCTACCCCATTGAAAATGTATGAAAAATTTATGTTCAGACCACCCAACATATTGAAAGCCAAGAAACCGAACACAGAGAATATCAAAGACTACTTGATATTCATGACAACTATCCAAAATATGTACTTCGCACTGATGAATTCGCAGGCGGAAATTATGAGGGAATAAAAACCATGCATGTTGCAGATTTTCTGTTAAGCGATGAATATTAACCGAGATGCAGTGCAAGATGCGTACCCCACCATCAATCAAAATTGCTAAAACAACACTTTAATAATCAGGAGATAAAATGCCAAAAGACCTATTAAACGAAGAAGAAATCACTCTCGAAAAATTACGAGAGCAATTTCAAAACAACGATTTTACCCAAACCGCACTAAAATCCTATTCCGAATATACTTTGGAAGAAGTTGAATTTCATAACGAAATTCGCTCTTACGTTCATGAAAGTTGGAAAGAACTGATTAAAGAATTTGGTATCAAAAATCCCGAAGCTTGGTTTTCAAAAGATTATCCGCCCGAATTGGTTCGTGAGTACCTTGAAAAATTGATTGCAGATATAATTATTTGCATAGATCGTGACGAAAAAGTTCTTGAAAATATATTGCAAACATTTGTTTTTCCTATTCTTGAACAAGAAAACTGTGATGAATTGGCTGACCGATATTTGCACAATACCGTCAATATTAAAGAGCTCACCGAAGTATCAAAGGAATATTCTTCTGATGAAGATTTTAGTANAACCCAAANNACCAATTATCCAAAAAGGGATCATAATAAAAAGTGGAATCATACNCGCAGCAAAATCAAAACNGAATCNTTAGATGAGTTGTTGGAAAATGACGATGAAGATATAATGCAACAAGATTTTGATGCTGAATCATTGGCTATAACAAATGTTACTCTCAGAGAAATAATCGAAAACGCCGATGAGCAGGAGAAACAAATACTTAAAATGCTCTCGACGGGATATACTCAAAGNGAANTTGCGAAAAAGCTTGNAATTTCACAGAGTACGGTTTCAAAAAAAATGGCTAAAATCAGGAAACCGTATAAATCAGATACGACTTTGTAAATTTCTTAAAAATAAGTTGAAATCTATAGATCAGGTATGTTTTGAATGTAGAGGTAAATTATATGAAAATGCCCAAAATGATCTTGTTTGATTANGGTCAAACACTTATTGCAGAACAGAAATTTGATGGAGTAAANGGAACGGAGGCTGTTTTGCAGTATGCTACAAAAAATAAATATCATTTGTCGGCAGAGCAGGTGCAAGCTAAAGCAAATGAAATCAATAGGGAGTTTGGAAGATNTGATCCTGAGAAAAGACATTTATTTCAGATAGAAATACCCAATACAATGTTTACGCCGTATCTTTATGAATCGCAGGGAATAGAGATTGCATTAAGCAATTCTGAAATTGATACAGTNTTTTGGAATGCNGCTGCACCNGGAATGCCTACAGAGGGTATNGAAGATTTNTTNGAATNTTTGAAGAGTAAAGGTATNCGCACAGGCGTANTCAGCAATATCTNCTATGCTCCGTCTGTTGTTNNAGAGCGTATCAACAGACTGNTTCCGAAAAATACTTTTGAATTNATTATTACATCAAGTAATTTTATGTTCCGTAAGCCAAATAAAAGNATATTTGATTTNGCTTTGGAAAAAGCCGAATTGCAGGCAAATGAAGTTTGGTATATTGGGGATCAGTATGAATGTGATGTAAAAGGTTCCTTAAATGCAGGAATGTTACCGATATGGTACATAGGAGCTATTGATTTGCCGNATACAGAAGATAGAAATATTTTAACAATAACCGATTGGGATGAATTAAGGCTGCGGTTAGGTGAATGACCGAAATTGTATAACGGAAGNANNTNCNTATGGGAAAATTNAATTAAATTCCCGAACTTTGCCACGCATATTCCGATCTTGTTTTATTACTAAAAAAGGAAAGGCGATATTGCAGTTANGATTATTGAACNGTACGAACAATTATGTGAAAAGCTTGAATTATATAATCTTTTCGAACAAGGTTTTNAAGATGAACGTCAAGGAAAAACCCGTCCCCTCTCCGAAGCTATTTCGGATATTCGCGAGGAATCCTATTAAAATGATTTATGTAATAAGGAGAGAATGACATGGAGAATAAAATAATAGTAGCAGAATCAGAACGGCNGATTTTAAGAAGATACAATAAAGAAGATATACNGGACTTATTTGAATATTTATCTGATAAAGAAGTTGTNAAATACGAACCATATAAACCGTTATCTTTTGATGAAGCAAAAGAAAATCTTGAATGGCGCATAGGTACAGATGAAATGATTGCTGTTGAATTGAAAAATTCGCACAAAATGATTGGAAATGTATATATGGGAAAACGTGAATTTCAAGCACTGGAAATAGGATATGTATTTAATCGGAATTATTGGGGAAACGGTTATGCNGCTGAGAGTTGCAAAGCTTTAATTCAACAGGCATTTTCAAATGGNGTGCATAGAATNTATGCAGAATGTGACCCCAACAATAAGAACTCATGGAAATTACTTNAAGCATTAGGATTTCAGCGTGAAGCTCATTTCAGGAGAAATGTATATTTCTGGAAAGACGAAAACAAAAAACCGATTTGGAAAGATACATATGTATATGCTAAATTAAACGATAACACGTAAATAAATTTTGATNTGCGGAGAGGTAGGTAGCTAAAAACGGAATAATTGCCGTACATACAGAATGGCACACCAAAACAAGATATCGATAAACGGTTTCCTGTTTTTTGCGCCCATTTTTTGCATTTTGNAAAATCNCCAGTATAATGCGTACAAAGAGGATAGAAAGAAATTCCCTCTTCCATTTGGCAACCGTTCTAAGGATTGTTAACTCCCGCAGTGAATGGATTACTATCTTAACGAATGAAATTGTTGAAAATTACTGATTAAAAATCTTTTCCGACACCGCTACGACAGCAAGAAATACGGGGAGTTCCTCAGCAGCAAATAAAAGTCTATGACCGACAAGTCAATGAAGCAACCTCGTTATTTCCTTGGACCGCTATAATACTAATCATTTTCTTTCCTCAGATAAATTCAGAACATACCAATCCTCCTCGGTATGCTCAAAGCCCATCGAAAGAAACATTTTTTTGCTTTGCTCGTTAAAGGAATAAATTTCGGCTTTAACCTGCTTCATTCCCTTTTCCCTTGCCAGCTCGACAATATTTTTCACACATTTTCTGCCGATATGCCTATTCTGATATTCCCTGCAAATAACGATACTTATTTCTTCGTTTTCCCTTAAAGAAATATCGCCCACCAAAACGCCCCTATACTCTATATAGTAGCAGTCTCCGTGTGTTGATAAGTAATCGTACATTCTCTTTAATCTGTCCAAGGAATAAACATAGTCTATATTATCCACCTGCTTGCAAAGCTGTAAATCCTGATACCATTCCAATGCGGCATCATAGTTGGGATAATANGGTACTAACGCAACCTCGTCATCTATGATTCTTCTGTTCATCTGCCTTCCTTTCCTTCCCTTCCCTCAAAAAATCCGCACACAAAAAGTATGCGGATTTTTTTACTTTTTAATTTTCCTTAAGCTTAATTTCCTTTTCATCCTGCTTAGGCTGAATCACTTTTATCCTATGAAGAGAAAAGCGAATAATAATAATCGAGAGCAAAATATCCAAAGGAATTTGAAGAGTAAAAATATTTTTTGTATTCCCTATTATGATCGACTGGTGCATCGCCATAAGTTCAAACACCGCAAGCAAAGCGGGAATACGCACACAGGTTATGGCGGTAATTACAATATCGCTGTACTTTTGGGCGTTGTCTCNGTTTACAATGTATTTTTTCGGCATTTTCCTCGGCTTGTATATCATCACAAGAGAAACAGCCACGACCGCAGCGGCAGCGGCTATCCATATCAAATTCCACTGCCANACCACAAGCCCCTCGATTTCGCTGTTAACGCTTAAAATAAGCTGGTTTTGCGATGTAATGAAATCTCCGAAGGACATTACGCACTGAATAATCGCAACCAGTATCAAAGCCGCCACAGCGTCAAGCACCATCTGCGCTATCTGATAATTTCTTTTTACTTTTATTGTACCTATTTTCATCTTTATCCTTAAACAATTACGATTAAATTTTGGTTATGTCTATCATTTCCACATCATCGATCGACTTGTGCATTTCAAGACAGGAAACAAGCGCGTTAGCNGTATCTATCGAGGTAAGGCAGGCAATGGAACGCTCGGAAGCCTTTCTTCTCATTTTAACGCTGTCACGTGCGGGATCGCGTCCCGTTTCCGAAGTGGANATAACGTANTTTATCTTTCCGCTTTCAAGAAGAGAAATAACGTTAGGCTCCTTGCCCTCGTTAATGCGATAGGTAAAGTTTGTGGCTATCATGTTGCGGTTAAGCAGTGAAGCCGTTCCGCTGGTAGCGTAAATATCAAAACCCAGAGCTTCAAAGCGGCTTGCAAGATCNATGATCTCCGACTTGTCCTGATTGCGCACCGAGAACAAAACGCCGCCCTTGTACTGCATTTTAAAGCCCGCNGCGATAAGACCCTTATAAAGAGCCTCCGAGAAGGTTTTTGCGATGCCGAGACACTCGCCTGTGGATTTCATTTCGGGGCCAAGCTGTGTGTCAACATCNTGGAGCTTCTCAAAGCTGAACACCGGGACCTTTACCGCAACGTAATCACCCACGGGATATAATCCGCTTGTATAGCCCTGCTCCTTAAGAGAGTGACCTAACATTATTTTTGTGGCAATATCCACCATNGGAACGCCAGTTACCTTGCTGATATAAGGCACCGTTCTTGAAGAACGGGGGTTGACCTCGATAACATATACCTGATGATCGTAAACCACGTACTGGATATTTACCAANCCGATCACGTTAAGAGCCTTTGCCAGTCTTTCGGTGTANGTTATGATGACCTTTTTGACTCTTTCGGTAAGATTCTGAGCGGGATATACCGAGATACTGTCTCCGCTGTGTACGCCCGCTCTTTCNATATGCTCCATTATACCGGGAATAAGGAAGTCCGTGCCGTCNCAGATCGCGTCGACCTCAACCTCNGTTCCCATCATGTACTTATCGATAAGCACGGGATTTTCAAGCTTCTGCGCGGTNATTATCTTCATNTATTCGGTAACNTCGCTGTCCGCGTGAGCAATTATCATATTCTGTCCGCCCAAAACGTAAGAGGGACGAAGCAGTACGGGNTAACCCAGTTTATTGGCGGTAACCAATGCTTCCTCGGTTGTGAATACCGTTTCACCCGCAGGTCTCGGAATATCGCATTTTTCAAGCAATTCGTCAAACAGCTCTCTGTCCTCNGCGGCGTCAATGCTTTCNGCGCTTGTTCCGAGAATGTTTGCTCCTATTTCCTGTAAATGCTTGGTAAGCTTTATCGCCGTCTGTCCGCCGAACTGAACCACAACTCCGTCGGGCTTTTCGGTGGCGATCAGGCNGTCCACGTCCTCAAAGGTAAGCGGATCGAAATAAAGACGGTCGCCTGTATCAAAGTCGGTGGAAACGGTTTCGGGGTTGTTGTTGCAAAGAATGGCCTCATAGCCCATTTCCTTTAATGCCCATACGCAGTGAACGGAGCAGTAGTCAAACTCGATTCCCTGCCCGATTCTGATAGGACCCGAACCGAACACAAGCACCTTTTTCTTATCGGTGGGGTGCTGCTTTATAAACTCCTCCGCCTCGTTTTCTTCGTCATATGTGCTGTAAAAATAAGGAGTATCGGCGGAGAACTCTGCGGCGCAGGTATCTACCATTTTGTAAACCGCGTTTCTTCTTTCAATTCCCCATTCCTTTAAGCTTTTACCCGAAAGGGCCTCAATGGTTTTATCAAGATAGCAGTATTTCTTTGCGGTATCATACTTTTCCTGNGTCAAATCGCCGTCTGAAAGCCAGTCCTCAAGCTNCTTAAGATTTTTCAGCTTGTTGATAAACCATTTGTCGATCTTGGTAATATCGCTGATAGTTTCAACGTCGATCCCGCGCTTTAACGCTTCAAAAACACAGAAAGAACGATCAACGTCAACATCGTGAAGCTTTGCCAAAACCTCTTCATCGGTAAGCTCGGCAAAGGCCTTTTTGCTCATNGTGTCCATTCCGAGCTCAATGGANCGCACCGCCTTCATCATGGCCGCCTCAAAGCTTGTACCGATAGACATTATTTCGCCGGTAGCCTTCATCTGAGTGCCCAAGGTCTTCTTAGCGTAAACAAACTTATCGAAGGGCCATTTGGGGAATTTTACTACGATATAGTCGATAGTAGGCTCAAAGCAGGCATAGGTCTTGCCCGTAACCTGATTTATTATTTCATCAAGGGAGTAGCCTATCGCGATCCTTGTGGCNACCTTTGCGATAGGATAGCCCGTAGCCTTTGACGCCAAAGCCGAGGAACGGCTTACACGGGGATTTACCTCGATTACCGCGTANTCAAAGCTGTCNGGGTGCAAGGCGAACTGACAGTTGCAGCCGCCCTCTACCTTTAAGGCCTGCACAATATTCAAAGCGGCGGTGCGCAGCATTTGGTATTCCTTATCCGAAAGAGTTACGGCGGGAGCAACNACAATGCTGTCGCCCGTATGAACGCCAACGGGATCAAAGTTTTCCATTGAGCAGACGGTTATTACATTTCCTCTTGCGTCGCGGATCACCTCAAATTCTATCTCTTTCCAGCCCGTTATGCACTTTTCAACCAATATCTGATGAATAGGCGACATTCTCAGACCGTTTATCGCGATCTCGTGCAGCTCGGTTTCATTGTTGGCGATTCCTCCGCCTGTGCCGCCCAANGTAAAGGCGGGGCGNACNATNACGGGNTAGCCNATCTCGTTNCCCGCAAAATCCATNGCGTCCTCTAAGGTCTCAACCACNTTTGAGGGAATACAAGGCTCTCCGATAGCCTCCATGGTGTCCTTAAACGCCTGTCTGTCCTCCGCCTTATGGATAGTCTGAGGGTCTGCGCCCAAAAGCTTTACATTGTGGCTATCTAAAAAGCCCTCCTCCGCAAGCTGCATGGACATTGTAAGTCCCGTTTGACCGCCCAGGGTGGACAAAATGCTGTCGGGCTTTTCGATTTCGATTATTCTTTTAAGACAGTCTAAGGTCAAGGGCTCGATGTATATCTTGTCCGCCATGTGCTTGTCCGTCATTATAGTAGCNGGGTTGGAGTTTACGAGTACTACCTCCAGGCCCTCCTGCTTAAGTACACGGCAAGCCTGCGAACCCGCGTAGTCAAATTCGGCTGCCTGTCCGATTACAATAGGGCCCGAGCCTATCATAAGAACTTTTTTTATATCTTTTCTCAGTGGCATTGATTATTTTTCCCCCTTGTCATTCTGTCCGTTCTTTAATTCTTCTCTTTGCTTTTCTATCAAATTTATAACTATCAAATCTATAAATTCATCAAAAAGATAAGCGGTATCACGAGGGCCGCCGCAAGCCTCGGGGTGAAACTGCACCGTAAATGCGGGAGCGTTTGTATACTTGATACCCTCACAAGTGCCGTCATTGGCGTTTACATGGCTTATTTTTCCCACATTGGCGGGCAGACTGTCGCTTACAACCGCATAACCGTGATTCTGGCATGTGATATAGGTTCTGCCATGGTCTATATCAATTACGGGCTGATTTCCCCCTCTGTGACCGTATTTCAACTTTTCCGTCTTGGCTCCGTTGGCGATAGCAAGGAGCTGATGTCCGAGACAAATTCCGAAGGTGGGAATATTCTTGTCCAAAAGCCGCTTTAAGGTCTCAATTGATTCCACACAGTCCATAGGGTCTCCCGGTCCGTTTGACAGCATTATGCCTTCGGGATTTAAAGCAAGAATTTCCTCCGCAGTGGTATTCCAAGGCATGACGGTAACGTTAAATCCTCTTTTAAGCAAATTTCTTCTTATATTATATTTATACCCGTAGTCCAACAAAACAATATCGAACTTACCTTTTTCAGCTTTAAACACTTTCCTTTCTCCGCTTACCTTAGGCACCGGTCTCTCGGGCTTAAAGTCTCTGATTTTTTGAAGCGCGGTCTCCACATCGATCTCCTCGGTTGTTATCATACCGTTCATAACACCCGTTTCACGAATAATTCGGGTCAATCTTCTGGTATCAATATCATATATTCCAACAATGCCGTACTTCTTTAAAAAACTGTCTATAGTTTCCTCACATCTAAAATTAGAAGGCTCTTCACACCATTCGCGCACAACATAACCACCTGCAACGCTGCCCTGTGATTCGAAATCCTCGCTGTTTGCTCCGTAATTGCCAATAAGAGGGAATGTCTGCGTAATGATCTGACCGCAGTAGCTTGGATCGGTCAGAGTCTCCTGATAACCTGTCATAGCCGTTGTAAAAACCGTTTCGCCGATAACCGTTCCCTCTTTGCCGAAGCTCTTTCCTTTAAACACCGTACCGTCCGATAAAATCAGATACGCCGTCTTTGCCGTTCCAAAATCCATAATTATGACCTTTCCTTCCTGCGTTATATTTGAATACCGTTCAAATATCCCATAATTTCATCGCGCATACGGATCGCTTCTCTCCGCGCCGCTGCCGCATAGTCCTTTTCATCGCACTTTTCCTTTTGATAAGCGCACATGATTCCTCTTGAGCTGTTTACGATACCGCCCAAGCCGTTTTTATCGAAAGCGGCGGAAATATCCTTCGCGCTCGCTCCCTGCGCGCCGTAGCCGGGAATCAAGAAAAACGTATGAGGAAGCCTTTTTCTTAATATTTCTATCTGTTCGGGGTATGTAGCTCCCGCCACTATTCCCACGCCGCTGTAACCGTATTTTCCCGGCAGTTCCTTGCCCCATTCCTCGCACATATCGCCCATTATCTCGTAAATCGTNCGGTCGCCTATTTTCATATCCTGCAACTCGCCCGAGGAGGGNTTTGAAGTCTTGGCAAGAACGAACATTCCCTTATCATACTGCTTGCAGACCTTTANAACGGGATTTATGCCGTCGCTGCCCAGATATCCGTTTACCGTAAGCGCGTCTGCCAAGAAAGGCTCGTACTCCTCCGCGCCGACCCTTACCTTTCCGAGATGACCCTCCGCATACGCTTCCATGGTGCTGCCTATATCGTTTCTTTTGGCGTCGGTTATTACGAACATTCCTTTTTTGCGGGCGTATTCCTGCGTTTTGTATAACGTTTTTACACCTGCGTATCCGTACATTTCATAGTATGCCGCCTGAGGCTTAACGGCGGGAACAATATCGCAAAGCGCGTCGATAAGTCCCTTGTTGAACCACAGCAGTGCCTTTGCCGCTCCCTTTAAGGTTTCGCCGTACTTCGCAAAGGCTTTTTCCTTAATATATTCGGGAACATAATCAAGCTTCGGGTCAAGCCCCGCAACGGTAGGATTTTGGGTTTTCGCGATTTTTTCGATCAGTCGGTCAAATGACATAGTTCTTTCCTTTCTTTCAATGAGGGTTGTTTTTTTATTTTTTATATTTTAAAGCTTTCATCCTTGTAAACGATATTTCCGTCAAGGAGAGTGTATTTTACTCTGCCGCTGAAGGTCATATCTTTAAAGCAGGTATTTTTCGATTTTGAATGTAATTCTTCGGGATGNACCGTCCACTGTTCATTCTCGCTGAATATAGTTATATCCGCCGCCGCTCCCACCGAAAGACTGCCNCCCTNGATGCCCAGTATTCGNCGCGGGTTAACGCACATCAGCTCCACTAACCTTACATGTGAGATTCTGCCCGTATTTAAAAGCAATGTAACCGCTGCCGCCAAAGATGTTTCCAAGCCCACAACTCCGTTGGGTGCNTTGTAAAAATCCGCCTTATCCTCTTTGGTGTGAGGAGCGTGATCCGTAACGATACAGTCNATTGTTCCGTCACAAATTCCCTCNATTATCGCGTCAACATCNGCCTGTTCCCTTAAAGGAGGGTTCATTCNNTAATCCGCGTCCCTGCTGAAAAGCTTGTCCTCGGTAAGCGTGAAATAGTGAGGAGCGGTCTCACAGGTGACTTTAACNCCAAACCGCTTGGCGCGGCGTATTATCTCAACCGCTTCCTTGGTGGAAACGTGAGCGATATGAATGGGAAGCCCCATTTCCTGTGCCAAAAGTATTTCCCTTGCGGTGATATAATTTTCGCTGGAACGCGCCATTCCCTTTATGCCGAGAACGTCGCTTACCGCTCCCATGTTCATTATACCGCCGTCGATTATGTTCAGATCCTCGCAGTGACTTATAACAGCCAATCTTTCAAGAGCCGCGTTTTTTATCGCCTGCTTCATCATCATGGCGTTTTCCACAGGTCTTCCGTCGTCGCTTACACCAACGCAGCCNGCCTGCTTAAGCTCGGCAAAGTCGGTAAATTNCTCACCCGATAAGCCCTTTGTTATCGCACCTATGGGATAAACCTTGGTTTTTGCGTTCTTCGCCTTANCCAATATATACTTTACCGTTTCGGCACTGTCAACGGCGGGTTTTGTATTGGGCATACACGCAACCGCCGTAACTCCTCCCGCCGCCGCGGCCTCGGAGGCGGTCAGTATATCCTCTTTCTCGGTCTGTCCCGGATCACGCATATGAATGTGCATATCGCAGATACCGGGAATAACGGTAAGACCCGTGCAGTCTATGCAAAGGACATTTTCGTCCATAGGCAGCGTTTTTCCCACCTCGGATATTTTGCCGTTTATTATTTTTATATCCAATATTTCGTCGATCCCGTTTACGCTGTCAACAACATGTCCGTTTGTCAGGCAAAGCTCCATCTTTTTTCCTTTCACCAATATTCGCGCGCTTTCATACCAATCCCNTTTTGAACTGACGTAATACCCACAGTTCAAAAAGGGATTGCACCCGAAACACTAATCCCACAGTTCTAAAAGGGATTAGTATCAATACCCGTTCCGATGCCTTTTTCTCATCAGAAAAGCCGGCGCGAATGTGCAGAATTTTGCTTATCGGTATAAAACCGTATTTNATTTATTATACTACATTTTCTCATTTTTCGCAACAGTTTTTTTACTGTCTTTTAAAAAAATTACAATTTTGTATATTATGACAATATTTAGATTTTCTTTTCAAAAAACTCTCCAAAAAACCCACCCGAAAAAACGGGTGGGTCAAAAAACTATTTTCCCAAGNCTTCCTTGGTAACCTTAACGATATTATCAGCGCAAAGACCAAATTCCTTAAGCAAAGGAACGGCGGGACCGCTGTGTCCGAATTTATCCTGTACNCCGATTTTAATAACGGGAACGGGAACAGTTTCGGTAACAACCTCGGCAACGGCACTGCCGAGACCGCCNATAACGGAATGCTCTTCAACGGTAATGATTTTACCGGTTTCCTTAGCCGCTCTTATAATAATATCACGGTCAATGGGCTTGATAGTATGAATGTTGATAATACGGGCGTCGATTCCCTGCTCCNCAAGTACTTTTCCCGCTTCGATAGCTTCATTTACCATAAGACCGGTGGCAATAATCGTAACGTCATTACCGCCTCTGAGCTCAATTCCCTTGCCGATCTCGAATTTATAGGTCTTGGGGTCATTAAAGGTGGGGATCGCAAGTCTTCCGAAGCGCAAATAAGTAGGTCCTGCATAATCGGCCATTGCCAAAACCGCTGCCTTTGTTTCAACGTCGTCGGCAGGGTTGATAATAGTCATGCCGGGCAGTACGCGCATAAGGGCAATATCCTCGTTGCACTGGTGAGAAGCACCGTCCTCGCCTACCGATATTCCCGCGTGAGTAGCACCGATCTTAACATTAAGATGAGGGTAGCAGATGCTGTTTCTTACGATTTCAAAGGCACGTCCCGACGCAAACATTGCAAAGCTGCTTGCAAATACAAGCTTGCCCGTAGTGGCAATACCTGCCGCAACNCCCATCATATCGGCCTCCGCAATACCGCAGTCAAAGAAACGGTCNGGACAGGCTTTCTTATATATGCCCGTCTTTGTTGCCGCNGCCAAATCGGCGTCAAGCACTATAAGATCGGGTCTNTTTTCGGCAAGCATAACAAGNGCTTCGCCGTAACTGTCACGAGTTGCTTTTTTATCCATATTCTGTAATACCAATCCTTTCCTGTTACTTCGTAAGCTCTTCAAGCTTTGCCGTTAATTCGGCGACAGCGGTGTTGTATTCTTCCTCGTTGGGAGCCTTGCCNTGCCAGCCGACTTGATTTTCCATATAGCTTACNCCCTTGCCCTTTGTGGTTTTAAGGATAATGGCGGTAGGCTGATTGGCAACGGTTTCCGATTCNTTGAACGCCTTTTCGATAGCGTCAAAATCATGACCGTCAATTACGATAACATGCCAGCCGAAAGCTCTGAACTTTTCGTCAATGGGGTACGGACTCATTACCTCGCTGATCTTGCCGTCGATCTGCAAGCCGTTGTTGTCGATGACCGCAACCAAATTGTCAAGCTGATAGTGAGCGGCAAACATAGCCGCCTCCCATACCTGACCTTCCTCAAGCTCTCCGTCTCCAAGTACGGCGTACACTCTGTAAATCTCGTTATCCAGCTTTCCCGAAAGTGCCATGCCGCANGCGGCGGAAATTCCCTGTCCCAATGAACCCGTGCTCATATCAACGCCGGGAACTTTTCCCAAAACGGGGTGTCCCTGCAAATAGCTGTCGATATGACGAAGCGTTTTCAGGTCCTCAACGGGGAAAAATCCTCTGTTGGCAAGCACCGAATACAGCGCGGGCGCGGTATGTCCTTTTGAAAGCACAAGTCTGTCTCTGTCAGGCATTGTGGGATTTTCGGGGTCNATATTCATTCTGTTGAAATAAAGATATGTCAGCGCATCGCACACCGACAGCGAGCCGCCGGGGTGACCGCACTTAGCACCGTAAACGCCCTCGATGATTCCCATTCTTACCTTNGCCGCAGTTATTTCAAGCTGCTTCTTGTGTACCTGATCCATTTAAAAACCGTTCCTTTCTTATCGAATGTCAATTTATTTTTATATATAATCGCAAAATTTACTTTTGATAGCTTCCAATAAATAGTATAACATTTTTTTGGGAATTTAACAATAGTTTATTTTACACATCAATAAAAATCGATATAATGTAATACGTAAAATAATTAAGCCGTAATATGTAAATTACCCAACTATAACCTCGCTGTCAAAAAACTTCTCCTGAAATTCAACAGCCTCCTCTATCTCCTCTTTTGTAAACGCCGTTCCCTTCTTGGCTACTACCCATTTATCCTCAACATCGTTGAAACGGTGAACGACCGCAATGATCTCGCCGTTAAATTCGCTTACCGCCTTGTCTTCGCCCAGGTAATAAACGTCCTGCTCGGCTCCGTCCCCCGCAATAACACCTTCAACGTATCCATAGTTAACAGGATAATAAATCGCCGCTCTTGGATGAACGCTTCCGAGGGGGCGGTCAATTTTCCCCGACACGGTTTTTCCTATAACAGAAGAATAATCCACCGGCTTATCCTGCTTTTTAAGACGCGCCCGTATATGGTAGTGAGTACCCTTTTGCATATTCGACTCTGCCAAGCATTTATCGGTATGACAAACGCGGATAAGCTCAAAATCAGGCTCAAACAATCTTTTAATATCCTCAAAATCCACATAGAAGTGCGGAACGTCATTTTCGGGTCCCTCTTCCTTTTTTATGACGGTATTTTCATCGATCCTCGGATAATTTGCTTCCTTGAACGACCATGCCGCCTTTGAACAAAGGGTCAAAAATATTTCACCGTCGGGCTTTAAAATTTCCTTTATTTTATTAAGTATCTTATTAAAGCCCTCCGTATCGGTATGCGAAATGGCGTTGTAAGAAAAAATGCAGTCAAAGGAATTTTCACGGTACGGTAAATTCAGCATATCGCAAACCTTTGAAGTTATTATGACATTTTCCCGTTTTTCGGCCTCACGAAGCTTTTTGACAGCATATTCCGAAATATCCGCGGCCGTTACCTTAAAGCCCTTTTTCGCAAACAGCAAGGCGTGCCTTCCAAGACCGCAGCCCAGATCCAACACCGAGCGTTTTCCCTGCTTCTTCCAGTTTTCGCAGTAAAAATAGCTTTCCTCACAAGGTTCAAGCCATATTGTATTGTCGGCGTTTTCCCAGTTCCAACCTTTGGATTCTACCATATTCAAACTCCTTTCAGATTAAAACCACTTGTTTTATGCTATATCTTACGTTAAACAAAAAGAATTCAATATTAAGCCGTTTAGCGTGAAAAGCTTACATCTTCTCTATGTACTCTATAACCTCCGATATCGCTCCGCTGTTATTATCGCAAACCACCAAGTCCGCCGCGTCCTTTGCCGCCTGCTGCGCGGAGCCGACCGCAACGCCTAAGCTTGCCTGTTCTATAAGCTCAATATCGTTATTATAGTCTCCCACTCCCACGGTAAAAGCGTTCTCTTTTCCCATGAGCTCCAGCAGTCTTTGAAATCCGCTTCCCTTGTTTACTCCGAGAGGCAGCATTTCAAAATAGTGGTTTTCGCTTCTGACCCAATGAGCGGCGTTTATGTAATCGGGTCTTTCGTTTACATAATCTATTATATTCTGTATTTTTTCGGGAGGATAAGCTATCAGCATTTTAAGCCAGCTTTCCTCGTCTATCTCGTCAACCTTGCACATAAAGGGCTGTACGTTTTCCAAAGCAAGGTGTTTCCGTTCAATTCGGTTTATCGAGGGGACATACACCCTGTCTCGGCACAATATCTCTATCGCAATATCGGGAAACGCCTTGATAAGCTCCTTAGCTATCTCCTTTGTGGAATCGGGAAGCCTACTGTGCCACAAAAATTTATCCGCCTTAAAGTCATAAACCGCCGAGCCGTTAAAGATAACGGCGGGAACGTCCAAACCAACCCTTTCGGCAACCGGCTTAGCCATTGAATAGCCCCGTCCCGTTGCAAGAGTGAAAATTCCGCCGCCCTCCCTGAAACGGTTTATCGCTTCCATATCACGGGGCAGTATTTTCTTTTCGTCCGTAACCAATGTACCGTCAATATCCGACATTATTATAACATTTTCAAACTTCATCTTATCCTCTTTTGTTTTTATATATTTATAAACCTTGCGCAAATTACCCGCCGCCTAAGCTCTGACAGTTATTTTACCGCGCCGCTCCTTATATTTCTTAACATTTTTTCAAAGTACCCGGGAAGCTCGGAGGTAAAAAACAAGCTTTCTCCCGTAACGGGGTGTACAAATCCTATCTCACGCGCATGCAGGCATTGTCCCTCCAGCCACTTGGGTCTTCCGTCTCCGTATACGGGGTCTCCCGCAACAGGGTGTCCTATATGCGCCATATGGACTCTTATCTGATGAGTTCTTCCCGTTTCCAAAGCAAGCCTTAAATGAGTATATTTACCGTAATTTTCAACTACCTCAAAGCTTGTTCTCGCTTCCCTGCCCTCCTGTGAAACAGCCATTTTTTTTCGGTCGATTTTATGCCGTGCCAAAGGAGCGTCAACCACACCGTTTTCCTTTATCCCGCCCAAAACCACCGCTTCATATCTTCTGGTAAAGCTGTGGCATTTTATCTGCTCGGCAAGCCCATTGTGAGCGGCGTCGTTCTTTGCGACGATAAGCAGTCCGCTGGTATCCTTATCTATTCTGTGAACTATCCCGGGACGAATCACTCCGTTTATTCCCGAAAGACTGTCTTTGCAATGGTACATCAAAGCGTTGACCAACGTACCCGAATAGTGACCGGGAGCCGGGTGTACCACCATTCCCTTGGGCTTATTCACCACAAGCAGGTCGCCGTCCTCATATACTATATTCAAGGGAATATTTTCGGCGGTTATTTCAAGCTCCTCCGCTTCGGGCAGCTCCGCCTCTATAATATCTCCGATCTTAAGCTTGCAGTTTTTACCGCACTGCCTCCCGTTTACCGTGCATTCTCCCTTTTCAAGCAGACTTGCCGCCAGCGAACGCGAAAGCTCCGAATGCTCCGAAATATACTTATCCGCTCTTACGCCCTCTTCTTCCGCCGTTAAATTAAGCCTGCTCATTATCCTTTTGCTTTTCCTCTTTTTTTCTTATTTCCGCTTTTATAGGAAAATTAGTCTTTTGCGCTTCGTCCTTTTCCTCTGTATCGCTGTTCGGATCAATATCCTGAATTTCCGTTTCGTTTTTATCGGTATTACCCTCCGCAAGTGCCTTTTTTTTCTTTTCTCCGGAGCTTTTTACCTCCTCTAAAATGTAAAAGAAAACAAGCAGTATCGTTCCCGTAACGGCGCAAATATCGGCAAAATTAAAGACGGCAAATTTTATGATCCTTACGTCAATAAAATCCACCACATAACCGTTGGCGATCCTGTCGATAAGGTTACCTATACCGCCCGAAATTATAAGAGAAAAACACCATATATAAGAGGTTTTTTTTATACGTTTTGTCAACATCAATATAATAACCCCCAATATAACTATGGAGGTTAATATAATTAAAAATAATTGTTTATCCTTCAGAATACTGAAAGCCGCGCCGGTATTCTGCTGGTAGGTAAGATTGAGCCATTCCTTATCGTTGATGCTTATGAGATTAACAGTACCCTCCGGCATGATAAATTTAACCGCCAGCCATTTCGTCAGCTGATCAATCCCTATAAGCACCACCGCTGCAGCCAAAGCAATATAAGTCATCATCTTTCCTTTTTCCGTTCACATTATTTATATATTTGTTTATTCTTTGCTTTTATTGTTATTGCCGAACTGAAGCTTTTCATACTTTGATTTGCGCTTTGATTTATCGAACAGAGGGCTGGATTCCTCGTATTCTTCAACCTCCTCGGCAACTGCCTCCTCCTCAAACACGGGCTTTGAAGCTATTTCGGTAGTTTTCTCCAAAATAACCGCTTCATTTTCCTTGTTTATTTTTTCCAGCTTTAACTCTTTCTTTTTATCGGCCGACTTTGTTTCGGCGGCGGTCTCCTTCACCGGCTCAGCCGACTTTACGGGAGCGGCGGCAACAACGGCGGAAGCGGCTTCTTCCGTAAACCTTACAGTATCCTTTGCATTCAGGACAAATTCGTTGTTGCACTTTTCGGGAATGGAATTGATATATGCAATATGCTCCTGATAGCCCTTAAGCAATCTTTCAATAAACGCATTGCTTTCATCGCGGGTCTTGGCGAGAATAGACTCCTGCTTTCTGATCTCGGCTTCCATATTAGCCTTTACCTCTGCGGACTTGCGCTCACATTCGGCCACGATTTTTGTTTTCTCCGCATTCGCGTCCTCAACAAGCTTTTTTGCGTACGCGTCTTTTTCTCTGACTCTTTCCTCCGCTTCCCTTACCATTCTCTCGGACTTTTCCTTGGCTTCGGTTACCATCTTTTCGGACTTTTCCTTTGCGTTGGCAAGAACGGAGCTGCTCTGCTTCTGTGCGCCCAAAAGAGCTTCCTTTATAGCGTCTTCGTCGTTTCTATACTCACGAATCTTATCCGCAAGCACTTCCATTTTCTTTTCCTGCTCTTCACTAAGCTTTTTCAGTTTGGCGAATTCCGCGGACACCTCCTGCAAGAAGTCGTCAACCTCCTCCATTTTATAACCGTTAAAGCTTTTGTCAAATTTTTTGTCCATTATATCCTTTGCTTCCATTGGACTCCTCCGTTTATTTATATTTTTTTATTACAGCGTGATTTTTGCCTTTTTTTGTTTCATAGCCCAGCTTTGAAAAAATGAATTTGCCATAACCCCTTACGGAAAAGCTTTCGCCTTCATCTATGCTTTTCGACGGAGAGTTAAGCTCTATGCCGCCCGAAGTCACACCGCCCGATTTTATCAGCATTGTGGCCTTTTCGCGGCTTACTTTGCATGCCGCCGCCACCAGAACGTCTATCCGTGAGGATGCGATGACTGCGGAAATTTCCTCAAACTCCTGCTGCGGTAATTGGATCATTATTCCCGCTTCCGATTTAACGCCTACCCTGCCGACCTTTTCTATTTCGGCGGAAATCAAAGGCATTGCGTTTTTTGAAGCAAAAATCACCGCGCCGCCGCTTGTTACGGCAATATCTCCTATTTGATCTCTTTTCAGTCCAAGTGACATTAAAGCCCCCAAGAAATCACGGTGGGTAAGCTTGTCCTTTTCGCGAAAGAAAAACGTAATTGCTTCCAAAGGAAAATTATCGTTTTCCTCAGCCGGAGCGGAAAACATTTTTCTGACAGCAGTGTCATATCCTCCCCAAAAGCTGCACTTCACTCCCACAGAATACGCTGTTGTCTCTGCAAGCTGCTGCTCCCTTTCGGTAAGAAAACCGCTGAAACGGGGCGTAAAGGTTTTCTCTCCCAACAGTGCCAGATCTCTTATATGACGGCAAAATTCCGTTTCCTCGGAATTAACGGGATTAAAAGCATTCATTGCATAATGTCGCTTCCCAGCTCTTCAAGCAAATCTCCCGAAATATCCACATTATAAGGCACAAGGATATATGATGTATTCGCAATACGCTTCAGTTCGCCGTCAGCCGCATATGCAACACCCGCGAGAAAGTCGATAAGACGGTTCGCCACGTCCTTGTTCGTATTGTCAAGATTAAGTACAATAGCTTTTTTGTTTTTGAAATGATCCGCGATCTCCACAACGTCGTTAAATCTTTCCGCTTTAAATACAATGACCTGAAGCCTTGTAGTGGCGGGAATATTCAACACCTTGCCGGATTTGGGCGCACTGGTAATATTTGAAGTGCGTTTAAAACTGAAATCATCGTCTATGCTGCCGCCTTCGTCAATATCCTCGCTGTCATTGTAATCCAAATCATCGTCCTCTTCCTCGTAACCAACGAATTTTTTCAAGGAATTTACTAATCCCATTTTTTTCAATCCTTTCTGAAAGCGGTTAACGCTTTTATTTTCTGTTTCCGAACAAAGCACTGCCCACTCTTACTATATTCGAGCCGTGAAGCACGGCCTGTTCATAATCCTGTGACATTCCCATAGATAACGTATCGATGCTGTTTCCGTATTTGGAACGGAAGTCGCAGTACAAACGCTCCATAGCTTCAAAATAGCGTTCATTGCCGCCGTTTAAAGCGGGAGGCGGTATTGCCATGAAGCCCTTCAGCCTTACTCCCGAAAGCGAAATACAGTGCGAAACAAGCTCGTCCAAGCCGTCGGCCGCAACTCCGCCTTTACTGTCCTCGTTTCCGATATTTACCTCAATAAGAATATCCATGATCTTATTAAGCCTTACGGCTCTTTTGTCTATTTCCTCCGCCAGCTTTACACTGTCTACCGAGTGAATCAAGCTGACCTTATCAATTATATACTTAACTTTGTTATTTTGCAACCCCCCAATGAAATGAATTTCCGCTTTTTTGTCATAAAATTCATATTTACCGAGAAATTCCTGAACGCGATTTTCGCCCAACAGGTCTATCCCGAGAGAGGCCGCATAATTTACCTTTTCATAAGGTACGGTCTTTGTTACCGCCATAAGCCGAACACTGTCCCTGCGTCCTGCCTTAAGCTTTGCTTTTTCTATGTTTTCGGTAATTACCTTATAGCTGTCGCCGATACGAGTAAATTCTTCATCAAGAAAAATTTTTTTCGCTTCGTCTTCGTTTATGTCCGCCCTGATCGAAGCATCACCGTTATTGGAGAACGATCTTTCCGTCATAAAGTTCAGTCCCTTCAACAATAACCGAGTCATACAAGGACAAAAAGCCGTCCTTTTCGGTTGTGTCCCTCACAAGGGTATAGTCCCCTTCGGTTCGTATTACCTCGATTTGCTTAAAATATATATTTACGCCGACCTTTACGTATACGCCCTTGTTTCCGTCCTCGTCAAAATGAATAGCGGCGGAAGCGATTCTTATGCCTTCCGTTTCGTCAAAGAGTATTTTTATCTGAGCGGTACGCCCTAAAATGTACTTTTCGTTGAACACATCGAAACCAAGCACCAGCATACGGTTTCCGGATTCAAAATCGGTTATGCTCTCCACCGTTGCGGTTATAGGTGTTATGTCGCCGCCTATTCGCACGTTTAGCTGCGCGTCCTTATAAATATTAAGCGAATCCGCCCTCGGAACAAGACACACCATCTTCCATTTGTAATCCGATATGACCTTGCCGATAACGTTAGATGAAACGGGAAGCTGAGGATTTTTTACAATATCCTCGATTTGCTGTTCGGTCAAAGAAGGAATTATATCATAATTAAGCTTAGTCTCGTAACCGTCCGCGGAGGTTGCAAAATATCCCGTTTCACTGAGGGTCAGATCGTGAGGATAAGAGGAAATCTGCGCCTTAAGAGACGAAATGGTACTCTCAAGCTGAGAGATCTTAGTGCCGTAATCGCTTGTAGCACCGTTTATTATCTGACGCTTGCTCTGAAGATTAAGATAATCGTTCTTCAGCGCGGCCGCATTTCCGTATTCTCCGTCTATCACATTTTGAATAAGTCTGGTATGACACTCGTAAATCTGATTGGAAAAAGCTTCAAGCTGTGAGTTATCGCTGCCTATCAGCTTTTCCGCGTCTTTCAGAACTTCGATCTGTTTGTTAAGCTCGTTGATTCTGAGCTGCAGCGCAAGGTCGTTTTGCGAAGAGTATATCTCCGCCACCACCGCGTTTTTTGCAAGCTTTTCTCCGTCGGAATATACATAGCTGATAATTCCGCTGCCGTTATAATTCACATATTTTTCGTCGCGAATATAAATTCCCGTTGCCTGAATGTACTCCTCCGAATTATAGTTCATAGCGGGTTCGGTCCTTATAGGGTTGCTGTAATGAATAACCAGCTGGCTGATAATGGTTACCAGCAGGAAAGCAATGACCAAAAACCAAACTATACGGGTGGTAACGGCGACCTGCCTTTTATCCGCCATATTTATTCGGCTGCTTCATCCTTATCAAAAGCGTCGAGAAGTGAAATGCTCTTGAAAGGAGTTATGGTGCTGATAGCGTGCTTATATATAAGATTTTGTTTTCCGTCGGTGTCCAAAATAACGGTGTAGTTGTCAAAACCTCTTACAACGCCCTTAAACTGAAATCCGTTCGTAATAAAAATCGTTACCGGTATTTTCTCTTTTCTTGCCTGATTCAAAAAAACGTCTTGTAAATTGATGTCCTTTGCCATGGTATAAATCCTTTCTGTGCGTGCAAATAAGCGGTATTATATTTCATCGCCTTTTGCAAACGGGTTGATATTAACAATCAAGCTGTCACGTATACTGTCGGTTATGGGCTTTGGCCCTCATTGAACAATTAAGCGATAATCTATAATAATTCGGGTATAAAATGCCTTTAAAGACATAAGGGTATAATTAGACATTTTTATTANGAACATTATACCACATCTTTTTAAAAAAATCTATATCTTTTCACTAAATTTTCAGCGATTTCCNAAATTTTTTCGCCGCCGATCTCATTTTCCGCTTTTATTTTGTTCAATCCCTCTGTTTTGTTGAACCATGTAAGCTGCCTTTTAGCATAATTGCGAGTTGCCNGCTTTAATTTTTCCACACATTCCGAAAGCTCCTTTTCACCGTCAAGATAAGGCCTAAGCTCCTTGTAGCCGATAGCCTGCGCCGCGGTAACATAATCGGTATGAGAAAAAAACTCCCTTGCTTCCTCTATCAATCCCCTTTGAAGCATAACGTCAACTCTGCGGTCTATCCTGCCGTACAAAACCTCTCTGGGATAATCGGGCATTATAAAGCAAGCGTCATAAGGGCTTTCCTCAAGACGGCTTTTCTCCTGCGCGCTGCTTATTGTGCCGCCGCTTAAATGAAACACCTCCAAGGCTCTTATAACGCGGTTTACATTATTCGGATGCAGTCTCTCCGCCGTTTTNGGGTCGATCTCCTTAAGCCTTTCCCAAAGGGCGATATTCCCGTTTTTATCGGCAAATTCCCGCATTTCTTCCCTGAACTTCAAGTCGCTTCCCGTATCGTCNAACTTTATGTTATTGACAAGCGAGGAGATGTAAAGNCCCGTTCCTCCCACAATTATGGGCAGCTTTCCCCTGCCGTGAATATCGTTCACACAATTGCGGGCAAGCTCCACATAGTCCGCCACCGAAAAGGCCTTGTCAGGCGGTAAAAAGTCCATTAAATGATGCGGTATTCCGCNCATTTCTTCTTTGGANGGCTTAGCGGAGGCAATATCCATNCCCTTGTATATCTGCATGGAATCGGCGGAAATTATTTCCCCGTCCGTTTGCNGNGCAAGCTTTACTCCAAGCTCCGTCTTCCCCGANGCGGTGGGACCGCATACCACCGCGATATATATTTTTTCCATGTTTTCCTTAATCACTGAATACGCCCGAAATTCCTTTCGATATTATACTTTGACATGGTGGTTATTATAGGTCTGCCGTGAGGACAATAACGTATCGCGTTNTCCTCCCAGACACGATTCGCAAGTATTTCAAGCTCCTTTGAAGAGGTAGGCTCGTTTGCCTTTATCGCNCCCTTGCANGCAGCGGTATGCAAAACATCGTCAAACAGCAGTCCCTCTATGTCGTCCCCGCCTTTCAGCANCACCGCCGCTATTTTCTGCAAGGTGTCCTCGGGAGAACGATCGGTGAGCAGCGACGGAAAAACGGTTATATCNGCTTCGTTTTCCGATCGGAAAAATAACTCTATTCCAAGATTTTCCAAATATTCCGCATTATCCGCAAGAGCGGTCATTTCCTCAAGAGACAAAGACAACCGCGCAGGCTCGGCAAGCAGCTGNCCGCTGCTCTCCAGATCCTTTTTTAACTGCTCAAAGCGTATTCTTTCATGCGCCGCGTGCTTATCCATTAAAATCAGCTCGTCGCCGCACTCGCANACTATGTATGTNTTNAAAAGCTCACCGATAAATTTAAGAGAGGGNCTGTATTTTTCCTCAACGATAGGGTCNGGNGTCTGTACGCTTTTTTCCTCCTCCGAACCGGGACGGATAAAGCTTGACTTGTTTAAAAATTCGTAGCTTTCGGTTTCGGTCTTTGTCTCGGTTTTATCCTCAAAAACCTCCTGAATAAAAATACTTTTGGGAGGTATAGGCTTGTATATCGTCTTCGGNCTGTTTAACTCGTANGGCCTGTTCTCGGGCCTTATCTTTTTTTCNGTGTTATATACCTTGCTTATTGATATATCGCTTTGTTTAACTGCTTCGGAGTAAGATACAACGCCGCTTCCGCTGTCGGCATTGACTTTGCGATCGTCTTTATAATCGGTGTCTTGCCGTTCGGATACCTTTTTTTCATTTTCCGACGCATAATTAACGATCGGTTCGGGCTTNTTTTCAGCNNTATCGAAAGCGTATTTTTCGGCGGCGGTATCCTTGNCACCCACACGCATTTCCTTGCTGTTTTCCCCGTTTAATATGCCGTTTTTGACCGCAAGATATACCGTCTCGAAAATCATTTTTTCATCGGCAAACCGCACCTCTGTTTTTGAGGGGCTTACATTGACGTCCACATCTCCCGCNGGCATTTCTATATTAAGCACACAGGCGGGGAATTTGCCCACCATAACGCTGTTTCTGTACCCTTCCTCNAACGCCGCCATACAAGTGGTATTCCTTACCGAACGCCCGTTGATAAAAAAATACTGCATCTGGCGGTTNGCTCTGCAAGCGTATGGAGTTGTGATATATCCGCTTACCTTAATATTATTCTGACTGTAATCCACCTCGGTAAGACCTGCCGCAAACTGCTTTCCGAATACCGAATATATCACGGAATACAGCTTTCCGTCTCCCGCGGTAACTCTGACGGTCTTGTTATCCTTTATAAAGGAAAAAGCAACCTCGGGATAGCTTAAAGCCAGCTTGTCCGCCACAGACTGAACATAATTCGCCTCGGTGGAATCCTTTTTCAAAAATTTAAGCCTGGCGGGAGTATTGAAAAACAAATCTCTCATTATTATCGTGGTACCGTCGGGGCAGCCCGTTTCCTCGTAAAGAGTTTCTTCTCCGCCCTCTATTTTATACGCGGTTCCAAGCTCGTCCTCGGCTCTTTTTGTCAAAACCTCTGTTTTTGTAACCGCCGCAACGGAAGCAAGGGCTTCTCCTCTGAAGCCCAGCGTTGAAATATTGTCAAGCTCCTCCGCCTGTGACAGCTTGCTTGTGGCGTGCCGCAAAAAAGCGGTGGGTACTTCCCCGTACGCCATGCCGCAGCCGTCGTCGGTAACGCGCATATAGGTAATACCGCCGTTTTTTATCTCCACGGTAACTCTTTTCGCCCCCGCGTCTATCGCGTTTTCCACAAGCTCCTTAATAACGGACGCGGGGCGTTCGATCACCTCGCCCGCCGCTATAAGCTCGTAAACGCTTTTATCCAGTAGCTTGATCATTCCCGATACCTTTCCTTCTACAACATTTCAAATTGACAATTTTTTTGCCTTATACTAACTTTTTCATCTCTTCAAGCACCTGCCATGCCTCTCTTGGGGTCAGATCGTCCATATCCAGATTTTTAAGTCTTTGTATAACATTGTTCTTGTTTATCTCGGAAAAATCGATCTGCACTTCTCCCTGCTTCTCGTCTTTAAGCCGCTTCTCAAGATCGATCTTGCTCTCGGCTTCCATTCCCGACAACGCCGCCCTTGCCGCTTCAATGACCTTTTTCGGAAGCCCCGCAAGCTTAGCCACCTCGATACCGTAGCTGTCGTCCGTGCCGCCCTCCACTATCTTATGCAGGAACTTGATGTCCTCGCCCTTTTTGACTACCGCAACGCTGAAATTCCTTATCCCCTCGTTGCTGTTTTCAAGAGCTATAAGCTCGTGATAGTGAGTGGCAAACAGCGTTCTGCACCCTATGCTTTTGCCGTTTATATATTCGGCCACCGCCTTCGCGATGCTGATGCCGTCAAAGGTTGAAGTGCCTCTTCCGATCTCGTCCATTATAACAAGACTTTGCTTTGTNGCTCCCGCCAATATCTCCGCCACCTCGTCCATTTCCACCATAAAGGTCGACTTGCCGGACGACAGGTCGTCGCTTGCGCCCACTCTTGTAAATATCTTNTCNACCACGCCTATCCTTGCGTACTTNGCGGGAACAAAGCAGCCTATCTGCGCCATAAGCGTGATCAAAGCCACCTGCCGCATATAAGTGGATTTACCCGCCATATTGGGGCCTGTTATCATCAAAAGCCGATTTTGTTTTAAGTCAAGGTAGGTATCGTTGGGAGTAAAGGGAATATCCGGGAGTATTTTTTCAACGACCGGGTGTCTTCCCCCTTTTATCTCAATAACGCTGTCAAGCGTTATATCGGGCTTNACGTAATTGTTTTCAACNGCCGTCTGCGCNAAGCCCGCCAGCACGTCTATTTCCGCAATGCTTTCCGCCGTCCTCAGCACCGCTTCCATTCTGTCCGAAATAAAACGTCTTATCTCAGCGAATATCTGCGCTTCAAGCTTTATTATCCTCTCCCCCGCCGTCAGCATTTCCCTTTCAATGTCCTTTAATTCCTCGGTGATATACCTTTCGCCGTTGGTCAAGGTCTGTTTTCTTATATAGCTGTCGGGCACCTGCCCTATCTGCCCCTTGGAAACCTCGATATAATATCCGAACACACGGTTAAANCCCACCTTAAGGGTCTTTATCCCCGTGGCCTCCCTTTCTCTTTCCTCTATTTTTTCAAGCAGGCTTTTTCCGCCGCCCNTAATGCTCCNNANCCTGTCCAGCTCCTCGTTGAANCCGTCCTTTATATATCCCCCNTCNCGGGTGTTCAAGGGAAGCTCCTCCGCCAAAGCGTTTTCAACCAAAGCGGTTATTTCCTCATGAGTGCTTATATTGCAGGCAAGCTTTTTTATCAACACACTGCCGAAAACTCCCAAGGCTTCCTTAACTCTCGGCAGCTTCCCGCAGGTNTTTCCCAAAGAATATACGTCGCGGGGACTTGCAAGCTTGTAGGCGATCCTTGACATAAGTCTTTCGAGATCGTATATTCCCTCTAAGCTTCCTCTCAGCTCGCCGAGCCTTGCCATATCGGCGGTAAGCTCCTCCACCGCGTCGAGCCGTTCAAGTATTTTCATCTGCTTCATAAGTGGCTGGCNTACGATCTGCTTAAGTCTGCGCTTTCCAAGTCCCGTTTTGGTTTTGTCCAGCACCCATATAAGAGAGCCTCTGTACTCCCTGTTGCGCATAGTCTCGGTAAGCTCCAGATTTCTTCTTGCGGAAAGATTAAGCTCCATATAATCGTTTCCGCCGTGAACGATAAACTTTACCGCTCGGTGAGTTTCGTTCTTATAGTTTGAATTTATGTAGTTGAAAAGAGCATAGACCGCCTTTTGACAAAGCTCCATGCTGTCGGGAATATCTCCGCTGCNGTCAGTCACAAACTGNTCATTCAGCGCGTCGATATTATCNGGATCGTATTTTTCGTCGGACAGAANGTCCGCTACGCAGTGGCTCAGCTTTTCCTTTACAAAGGAATGAACCTCGGTAAAGTCCAAGAACTTTTCGTTAAACAAAAGCTCCACGGGCATGTAGTTTCCTATTTCGCCGATTATTCCCTTAGCCAGCTCNGCTTTGTTTTTCCCGCTTTTTTGAATAAGATGTATTTCACCGGTGGAAACGTCCGCGAACACCATACCGCAGCTTTTATCATCGCACAGAAGGCAAAGGATATANTTATTCCTGCTTTCGTCAAGCATACCCTCCTCGATAACCGTACCGGGAGAAATTATTCTTACCACCTCGCGCCGCACTAAGCCCTTTGCAAGAGAGGGGTCCTCNACCTGCTCGCAAATGGCGACTCTGTGACCGTTATCTATAAGCCGCTTTATATATGAAACAGCCGAGTGATGCGGTACTCCGCACATGGGAACGCCCGCNCTCGAAGTCAANGCAAGCTCTAATTCCTTTGAAATATTTTCCGCNTCCTTATAAAACATTTCAAAAAAATCGCCCAGTCTGTAAAACAACACATAGTTGGGNTATTCNGANTTTATCTCCTGATACTGCGCAAGCATNGGNGTAGTTTTTTCTTCTTTTTCCACTTGTTTTCCTGCCTTTTATTTTTTATGGAGACACCGCACAAAGATAAATCCCTGTGCGGTATCNNCATATCATAATATAAATTTANTNATATCAGTGACAGCCGCCGCAGGTGGAGCAATCCGAGGTGCAGTTATGCTGAACCTGACANGTGTCGGGGTCTTCGCCGTCGCAGCAAAGGGAAATGATACCCTGAACCTCCTGCAAAAGGTTGTCAAGAGCGTTTTTCATTATNGCAAAATTNGCCATATGNGCGTTGCCCATNACNCTTTCGTAGCANTCCTGAAGCTCCTTGTTGAGCCTTTCNACCTTTTCCTTGTCTATGCTGTCCTCAGCCTTGTTCATTTCAAGCTGCAAATTTTCTCTTTTAAGATTAAATTCNCCGATAAGCTGCTGCAAAGCCTCGTCCTTGTCGTTTTCTATCTTAGCTTCAACATAGCCCTTGTAACGCTCGTCGTTCTGTATAGCTCTGCCAAGCTCTCTTGCCGCCTTAATAACGTCCATTTTTATAATTTTCCTTTCTTTTTATCGGATCATATCCGCACAATGTATATTTTTAACCTATTTTAATTTATTATAACACAGTCCGCCGTTGATGTCAACAAACGGCAAAAGCTTGTTTACAAAGCCTTTTTGCCAATATCCGTGCGGTAATGAACTTTCTCAAATGTTATACTCTTTACCGCCGCGTAAGATTTAACAAGAGCCTCTTTCAAGGTATCGGCAGTGGAGGTAACGCCCAAAACTCTGCCCCCCGCGGTCAAAAACTTACCGTTATCGAGTTTTGTTCCCGCATGGTAAACATAAGCGTCTGTCTCGGCGTTATCTGCGTTAGCCACGCACTGACCCTTTTCGTCCAGTCCGCCTATCTCCTTGCCCGTTTCGTACTTTTCGGGATAACCGCCGCTTGCCATAACAACGCAGGCGCAAGCCTTATCGCTCCACTTAACGTCCAGCTCGGCAAGCCTTTCCTCCCATATCGCTTCCATAATGTCAACAAGATCGGTTTCAAGCAGGGGTAAAACCACCTGTGTTTCGGGATCGCCGAAACGGCAGTTATACTCTATTACCTTTGCACCCTTAGGGGTAAGCATCAGACCAAAGTACAGGCAGCCTTTAAAGGGTCTTCCCTCTTTTTCCATTGCCTTAATGGTCGGAAGAAATATTTTTTCCATGCACTCCGCCTGTTTTTCGGGAGTATACAAAGGATTGGGGGCTATTGTGCCCATGCCACCCGTATTCAAGCCCTTATCGCTGTCGTAGGCTCTCTTGTGATCCATTGAGCTTATCATGGGCTTTACGGTTTTTCCGTCGGTAAAAGCAAGCACCGTTACCTCAGGACCCGTTAAGTACTCTTCTATAACTATCTCACTGCCGCTCTTGCCGAATTTTCCGTCAAGGAGCATGGATTTTACCGCGTTTTCCGCCTGTTCAAAATCCTCCGCGATAATTACGCCCTTGCCCAGAGCCAAGCCGTCGCACTTGATAACGGCGGGATAGCTGTTTTTTTCTTTGATATAAGCTATCGCCTTGTCCGCGTCGGTAAAGGTCTCGTACTCGGCGGTAGGGATTCCGTATTTTTTCATAAGAGCCTTTGAAAATACCTTGCTGCCCTCTAAAATCGCGGCATTCGCTTTAGGACCAAAGGTTTTGAAGCCCGCTTCGTTCAGCTTGTCCACCATTCCCAAAACCAAAGGGTCGTCGGGAGCTACAAAAACATAATCGGGGTTCAGCTTTTTCGCAAGCTCTGTTATTCCCTCAATATCGGTAGCCTTTACGGGAAAACACTCCGCAAGGGTTGATATGCCGCCGTTTCCGGGAGCGGCATAGAGCTTGTCAACTTTGGGAGAACGGCTTAAAGCGGTAATTATCGCGTGCTCGCGTCCGCCGCCGCCTACTGTTAAAATTTTCATATAAAATTTATCCTTTCTTTACCGCTTTAACTATAAGGAATTGAGGTTTTATATACTGTCCCGACATAGACGGACATTTTTCAACCGCCGATTTGTCGGGCATCGGCTCACACACCTCGCTGATAACAAATCCGCTTTGGGCTATATCTGTAAATATTTTAGAAAATGTGCGGTGATATTTTATATAGTCCGTGTCAAGCCAATGCTCCTCCCTTGCTCCGCATATGCTGTAATCGGAGAAGGTAAAGGAAACCCGTCTGCCATTTTCGTCAAGATTATAGCCGCCGACCTTGGGGGAGGCTGTTATAAAAGGGGATTCCTGCGAAAACAGCAGTGTGCCGCCGTTGTTTAAAAGCCCGTAAATATCGGTCATAAGCTTTTTGAAATCCTCAATATAATGGATAGCAAGCGAGCTGTAAACCAAATCGAATTTCATATTCAAAGACGAAATTTCGGTCATGCTCAATTGCATATATTCAATATGCGGATCGGAAGATTCGGCTTTTGCCACCTCAAGCATTTTTTTGGAAATATCTATACCCAAAACCTTTTTTGCACCACGTTCAATAAAGTCGGTACAGTTATACCCGTACCCGCAGCCTAAATCGAGAACGGTTTTTTCGGTCAGACAGGGGAGCATTTTGCTCATGGCGGGCTGTTCTATTGCATTGTTGTAATTAACCTCCCTGCCACGAATCTCCTTATATCCATCAAAAAAATGCTGATTGTCAAAAATATTCTGCTCTGTCATATACTTTACTCTATATTATCAGTGGTGGAACAATCTTATTCCCGTAAACGCCATTACCATACCGTACTTATTGCAGGTCTCTATAACATGATCGTCACGGATAGAGCCGCCCGGCTCGGCAACGTAATTTACGCCGCTCCTGTGCGCCCTTTCGATATTGTCGCCAAAGGGGAAGAAAGCATCCGAGCCTAAGGAAACGCCGCTTAATTTATCAAGCCATGCCCTTTTCTCCTCGGCGGTGAATATTTCGGGCTTGACCTTGAAAATGTTCTGCCAAGCACCCTCGGCAAGCACGTCCATGTAATCCTCGCCGATATAATTATCGATAGCATTGTCGCGGTCGGGGCGGCGGATATTATCCACAAACTGCAAGCCTAAAACCTGAGGAGACTGACGAAGCCACCAGTTGTCCGCCTTGGTTCCCGCAAGTCTTGTGCAGTGTATGCGGCTCTGCTGTCCCGCACCTATACCGATAGCCTGTCCTCCGCAGGCGTAGGCAACAGAATTGGACTGGGTATATTTTAAGGTGATCATGGCGATCGCAAGGTCAATCTTCGCGCTGTCGGGCAGGTCCTTGTTTTCGGTCACGATATTTCCGAAAAATTCATCGTCGATTTTCAGCTCGTTTCTGCCCTGTTCAAAGGTAATTCCGAAAACCTGCTTACGCTCGATCTGTTCGGGGATATAATTTTCGTCTATCTGAATTACGGCGTAATTGCCCTTTTTCTTGGACTTCAGTATTTCCAGTGCCTCTTCATCATAGCCGGGAGCTATAATACCGTCGGAAACCTCTCTTTGAAGCATTTTCGCGGTGCAGACGTCACACTTATCGGAAAGTGCCACAAAATCGCCGTAGCTGCTCATTCTGTCCGCCCCTCTTGCTCTTGCATACGCACAGGCAAGAGGCGACAGCTCGCCCAGATCGTCTACCCAGTATATTTTCTTTAATGTATCAGACAAAGGAAGTCCCACTGCCGCGCCCGCGGGGGAAACGTGCTTAAAGGAGGTCGCGGCGGGAAGCCCCGTTGCCTTTTTCAGCTCTCTTACAAGCTGCCAGCCGTTAAAGGCGTCCATAAAATTGATATAGCCCGGCTTTCCGTTTAAAACGGTGATAGGCAAGTCCTTTCCGTTTTCCATAAAAATACGCGAGGGCTTTTGATTGGGGTTGCAGCCGTACTTTAATTCCAGTTCGTTCATTTTGATTTCTCCTTTCAATTGTATAATACTAATACCCATTTAAAAAGTAGCCAAGCTACTTTTTATTAGGGCGTATCTGAAAACTAAGCAATTTTGTACAATTTCGCTAAGTGCGTGGCGATTTCAAGGAAAAAAGCGGAGAAATATGGTAATATTTCGAGCATTTTTGACGCAGAAAG